>NZ_JALAZE010000006.1 GCF_022809095.1 Bacillus kexueae | reverse complement strand
TGCTTAAATAAGTGTCTGGTGGCGATAGCGAAGAGGTCACACCCGTTCCCATACCGAACACGGAAGTTAAGCTCTTCAGCGCCGATGGTAGTTGGGTTTTCCCTGTGAGAGTAGGACGCTGCCAGGCGATATTATTCCGCAGTAGCTCAGTGGTAGAGCATTCGGCTGTTAACCGAACGGTCGCAGGTTCGAATCCTGCCTGCGGAGCCAACTTGGAGAGCTGTCCGAGAGGTCGAAGGAGCACGATTGGAAATCGTGTAGACGGTCACCGCCGTCTCAAGGGTTCGAATCCCTTGCTCTCCGCCATAACAAACATGGCCCGTTGGTCAAGTGGTTAAGACACCGCCCTTTCACGGCGGTAACACGGGTTCGAATCCCGTACGGGTCACCATATGGAGGATTAGCTCAGCTGGGAGAGCACTTGCCTTACAAGCAAGGGGTCGGCGGTTCGATCCCGTCATCCTCCACCATAATTATTATCGCGGGGTGGAGCACGAACGAATAAGCTTCACTGAATAATCTCCAGCGTACCACTCGAGAAACTACTTGAGATTTCATTCTGAGAGTGGGACGGTCAAAAGGGATAATTTTTAGCATAATAATACATTGATGTTTATTATTTATCGTCGCGGGGTGGAGCAGTCTGGTAGCTCGTCGGGCTCATAACCCGAAGGTCGCAGGTTCAAATCCTGTCCCCGCAACCAAAATAATGAGAGGTCCCGTGGTGTAGCGGTTAACATGCCTGCCTGTCACGCAGGAGATCGCGGGTTCGATTCCCGTCGGGACCGCCATTTAACATATTATTCGGCTCGGTAGCTCAGTCGGTAGAGCAAAGGACTGAAAATCCTTGTGTCGGCGGTTCGATTCCGTCCCGAGCCACCATTTTTAACATGCCGGTGTAGCTCAATTGGTAGAGCAACTGACTTGTAATCAGTAGGTTGGGGGTTCAAGTCCTCTCGCCGGCACTCTCTTTTTTGGAGGGGTAGCGAAGTGGCTAAACGCGGCGGACTGTAAATCCGCTCCCTCAGGGTTCGGCGGTTCGAATCCGTCCCCCTCCACCATTTATAGGGGCATAGTTTAACGGTAGAACAGAGGTCTCCAAAACCTCCGGTGTGGGTTCGATTCCTACTGCCCCTGCCAATTACGATGGCGGCTGTGGCGAAGTGGTTAACGCACCAGATTGTGGCTCTGGCATTCGTGGGTTCGATTCCCATCAGTCGCCCCATGTGAAATCATATGATATTATTGGGCTATAGCCAAGCGGTAAGGCAACGGACTTTGACTCCGTGATGCGCTGGTTCGAATCCAGCTAGCCCAGCCAATTTTTTTAACATATATTCTACAAGTGCATAGTATACATTATTCAAAGTGCGGAAGTAGTTCAGTGGTAGAACACCACCTTGCCAAGGTGGGGGTCGCGGGTTCGAATCCCGTCTTCCGCTCCAATTGTATGGCGGCATAGCCAAGTGGTAAGGCAGAGGTCTGCAAAACCTTTATCACCGGTTCGAATCCGGTTGCCGCCTCCATACATAGACAACTGCCGGGGTGGTGGAATTGGCAGACACACAGGACTTAAAATCCTGCGGTAGGTGACTACCGTGCCGGTTCGAGTCCGGCCCTCGGCACCATGTCTTTTTTTTTATATATTACTTTTTGCCTGAGTGGTGGAATGGCAGACACGGTGGACTCAAAATCCACTGCCAGCGATGGCGTGCCGGTTCAAGTCCGGCCTCAGGTATTTATTTAATTTTAAAGCTCTTACTCAAATGAGTAGGAGCTTTTTTGTTTACAAGTTTTTGGAACAAAGATAGGTGGAGGGGATTTATAAAGGCATTAATACCTTGCATGTGAAGAATAACTAAATTTAATTTATAATTCGAAAAATTTGGTGCTAATATCTTTTTTTAAAACCCCACTTATATCTTCTATTGAAATGATAATCTGTATCTCGTGTGAAAAACAACTTGTTAAAAATGCTCAATGGTTGAAAGGATCATTTGAATTCCTCATAAATGCAATAAATTCTCAGGGCCAAGATCTATCCAATAGAAGATAAATCTTCAATTTATCAATTTTATATTAGATTAATGGGCCTAAAGATAGCTGTGAATAAATTATGCGATAATTATAGATGAAAACCATTCATAAAATTTATGAAATAGAATCATTTTGTTTGTGCTATAAATTTTGTAAATATAGAAGTATTTTAATAAGTCTTAACTTAATAATGAAAAAATTGTAAAATAATTGATATAGAAAGTTTGTACTTTAGAAGGTATTTTAATAAAATTTCATGGTATGTAACAAATTGGGGGTGCAGGCTGACATGGATAAAGAGGAATTAAAATATGAGCAAGATAAATTAGATAATACTATTCAAAAAGTTGAGGACCAGACCTATTACATTTGGGAACTACTTGAGCAAAAAAATAATTTGTTTAGAAGTAGAACTAACTTAGCAGGTGATGAAATAGCTTATAGAAGAGGTAAAAAAGATCAAGAGATTTTAGAGAAAGCTAAAGAAGAGCCATATTTTGGACGCTTCGATATTTTCTCAGGTGAAGAAGGAGAAGAGACTTTCTATATTGGAAAGCAGGGAATTAGGGATAAAAATGAAAATCTAATTGTAGTAGATTGGAGGATGCCCATAGCATCTGTTTATTATAATTTTACTCCAGGTAAACCTAAACAGGTATATGAAGTGGAGCAAAATAATGGAAGGGTAAGTAATAAGATAACTGTAGAAGTAGTTAGAAAAAGGGAGTTTACAATCATTAAAAAAAAGATAAAAAAGATTGTTCAGCAAGTTGCTAAGCAAGACAGTAGCCAGAACATTACACTCTCGGAGGAAGGTGAAGAGCAGACAATTAATGACAATTTTTTAAGAGAAATACTAGAACAAGGTAAGACAACTGGATACCTAAAAGAGATTATTGCAACTATACAAAGAGAACAAGATAAGGCAATTAGACAACCAATTGATAGAAATGTTGTAATTCAAGGTGTTGCAGGTTCTGGTAAGTCTTCTATTGCATTACATAGATTATCATTTTTGTTATTTAACAACAAAAAACTTAGACCAGAAAGTATATTAATTTTAGGTCCCTCAAAATTATTTATTAGTTCGTTTAAGGATTTGCTTCCAGAGTTAGATTTGGAAGGTATTCAACAAATGACCTTTCATCAACTAACAATAAATTCTTTAAAATCAATACTTAATAATAAAGTCGATCTAACATATAATTGGTATTTTGAGGATATATTATTTAATGATCAACAAGAGCTTGAACGAAAAAGGGTAGAATTTAAGGGCTCGGAGTCTTTAGCTCTTTTATTAGATATTTTTATTGAAGAAATGAAAAGTCAATATGAACATCGTTTTACACCTATCGTTATATTTGACGAGCGATTAGATAAAGAAAAGTTAAAGAAAATATTTGATGGGTACAGTTATTTGCCGTTTGGGAATAAAGTAGAACGTTTTATTCAACATGTAGAAAACCATTTCAAACATATAATGGACCAAAAAATTGTCGATTTAACAAAGCAGTACGAACTTATAGTTAACAGTTTTTTGAAAAACGGAGGAATAACACAAAGTGAGTACATTAATTTAAGTGAACGAATTAAATCTATATACCAATTCAAAATACGCAAACTAAAAAATGAATTTAAGGAATCATTTTCTACTTGGAAAGAGAAAATGATTCTACCAGAAATAGTTTCAATATATAAACAAGTACTAACATTCGAAGTCTTAAGTGCGTTTAACCATGAAGTTGACAAAGATGTACCAGATTTATTTAAGGGATACTTGTTAAAGAAAATTACATACTTTGACTTACCGCCTTTATTTTATATTTATTTATTATTATACGATAATACCTATAAATATACTCATATTGTAGTTGATGAAGCACAAGATCTTAGTTATTTACATTTTGCTGTCCTAAAAAAATTAACAAAAACTATGACAATTCTAGGAGATAAAGATCAGTGTATTTATATGGGATACGGTCAGAATGATTGGGATAATTTAATGGATTCTATTTTTGATCGAGAACGTGATACAGTTCTTACATTAGATACTAGCTATCGGTCTACTAGACAAATTATTGAAGTAGCTAATACAGTTTTGAAAAATCATAACCCTACTTCATTTCAGAAAATTTCATCAGTAAATAGAAAAGGTGCTCCGGTACAGTTTGTTGAAGTGACGTCAGGACAAGAACTTATTGAGAATATAATTTCAACAATTAGAGAATGGAAAGTAAGTTATAGAAGAATCGCTATTATACATAAAGATGAACAAAAGGCAATTAAATTGGCAAATTATCTACAACAAGAATATAAAAGTGAAGTTGTCTATGTACATCCAGAGAAGGAAGTAACTGATCAGTCAATTTCAATTCTCACTTCTTACTACAGTAAAGGGATGGAATTTGATGCAGTAATATTGGTAAACATAAATGAAGAAAATTTTCCAAAGGACGAACTGTATACTAGGTTACTTTATGTACTAATTACTCGTGCTCAAAAAGAGCTTAGGGTATTTTATCAGAATAGTCCTTCACATTTGCTAGAAGGGCTTATTCAATCCAAACCAAAAGTAGTTTCGAAATTCGATGATATATTATAATTAGTACATTAAAAAATTAGGATAGATCTATCGTAATAAAAATATAATTATTTAGAATCATTTTATGTAACTTTAGAATAAAAACTCGAATAATAGACATTAAAATAATAAGTCTTTTATTCGAGTTTTTTGTTTCAAGTTATAATATTCATCTTTTATTCTATACACTTATGTGATTAAATGCTATTAATTATATTATGATCAAATGCTAATCCATTTTCAAGCGTTGTTCGATTTCAATCGATATTGAGAAAATCATAGAATTATCTTATACAAATATATTCTCATCTTCTCAATAATATTTAATAATTAGTGTTATCCTATAAATTGGAATGAGAGAGTTCGAGAGTTCCGTGTGCTTGAAATATCATATATTTTTTCGTTAAACTCCCCTGAATATGGCTGGTTTATTAACTCTGCTTTGATAATCATTTACAGTCCTCCATCCAAAATTCGGTTAATGCTAGATTGTTAATTCAATTATAACTAACAGATCCTAAGTGTAAAAAGGAAGATTCTATTAAAATACGTTAGATTACAATGATTAAATAAATTGTCATGTCCTAATTATTACTTCCAAATATGTTTACATCGCTGCCTAATCGGGTATAAACGAATAGCCCATCCAAAATGTTTGAAAATTTATCTAAACATTATCAAAATTAATGTAAAACTAGTTGAAAAAAGGAATGATTTTTTATGAAGGCAGTACAAGTGACAGGGTATGGTGATATTGATAAGTTAGAGGTAGTGGAACGACCCATTCCAGTACCGAAGAAGAATGAAGTGCTCGTACAAGTGAAGGCGTGTGCGATTAACAATACAGAAATTTGGATGCGGGAAGGGGCGTACGGGAAGGATGAAAAGTCAGGATGGCGTCCAGAAGGCGTGCAATTTCCTCGGATTCCGGGCTCTGATATAGCAGGGACAATCGTGAAAGTTGGTCATGATGTGGACCGATCGTTAATTGGAAAGGATGTGGTACTCTTTCCATTTACATCGAGTGGCGAAAGTGGAAGTGAGCATATCTCAGAGGACATGTCCTTTATCGGTTCGGAATATGACGGAGGTTATGCAGAATATGTCGTGTGGCCGGCAGACCTTTGTTTCGAGATGCCGCTACCAACGTACACTGAAAGCTCCGTATTTTCAGTGAGCGGTCTAACGGCGTGGCACATGGTAGAACAGATTCAGATCAAGCCAGGTGAGACAGTCATGGTAACGGGGGCAAACGGGGGTGTTGGCTCCTTAAATGTACAAATTGCTTCAAAAGTTTTTGGCGCAAAGGTCATTGCCATCGTCGGTGATTTAGCGTTGGAGGAAAAGATGAAAGAGCTTGGAGCTACTCATGTATTGTCTTACAAATGTGATCAGCTTGCAGAAGAAATTATTAAAGTAAACGGAGGACCAATCGATTCCGTATTGGATGTCGTAGGGGATGCTTTATTTTCTACCTCATTGAAAGTCCTAAAGAATGGCGGGAAGTTCTGTACATCAGGATCTTCAGGTGGACAAAAAACAGAATTGGATTTTCGCACGCTGTACTTAAAACATATTACAATGTACGGGTCTGTATTAGGGACAAGAGAAGAATATAAACGGCTATTACAAGCTATTTCAGAAGGGAAAATTACACCTGTAATTGAGAAAACTTTTCCACTAGAGCAAGCAAAAGAAGCTCAAACATATTTCAAAAATGCAGGGAAATTAGGAAAGATTGTTTTGCTTCCGTGAGCACATTCCTACAAACTTATTACACCTTTTGTATCACCTTTTAATTAACGGAACTAGATAAAAAGCATGGTTTTAAATTTAACAGATTATCTGATGAAGTTCGCTTAATATGAAGCGAACTTCTTGTGATTAATTGGGAATTCTGTGAATGATTATATTGGAAATATAGGGGGGGAGTATGATGAGTAAAAAACAAAAAGCCATCTTTGGTCTTTCATTATTGGTAAACATAGTTTTAGTAGTGTGTTTGATTATTGGTTATATGAAATTGAGTTTAGTTCATAGAGAACTATTTTATTCAGAAGTGCAATACAACCTTGTTGAACTTGATGGTTTAATAGAACAACAAAAAATGAAGAATTGGCCTGAACCCAACTTAGTGACAACTCAATTAGGAGATGTCTTAAATGGATTAGAAGTAGCAACTAATAGTGGTAAATACTCAGGTTGGCTTTCAAATAATGATCGTATGATAATGGAGCGTCTGAATAATGCGTTGAGACAATACCCCCACGATGGATTGTATAAATTCAGTGTATTATCTCAAAGTGACAAAAGTGATTTTGAAGATTTACAATCAAAACTTCAAGATGTTGGTTTTGGAATGAACATGACAATTAGTAACGATTGGGAATCCTTCATCAATAAGTCAGATAAGCTGTTAGCCCTATTAGAGGACTATTAAGGTCATAGCTGATTATAAAGTTAATTTAAATCCAAGGAGTGTGAATTGCACCCTTTTTTACTGATATTTTCTCTTTTCGCCTTATTTGCAGAACTTCTAATGACGAAAATCATCTTACAATTTATTACTATTACTTGTCCAGACAAAATATTTAGGTGGTTTAACGGTATAGTTTCCTTACATATCTCCAACATTCTTACAAATACTAAATTGAAAAGGAGTTGGAAATATGAAGGATAAACGTGAAAACGGTATTCATCCCGAATCATATGAACGAGAATATACAATTCAAACCGATGATTTAAATAAAGAAAGAGTATCGGGCAACTCAGTAGATGAGCATGTTCGCCAAGAGGCTGCGAATACGATGTTAGGGAAAGAGGAAGTAAGACAACAAAATGAGAATTTATGACGCGTTACATTCGTAGACAATAATCAAATTGCATTCTACTTCAAAAGCAGCTGATAAGCTGCTTTTTTTATTCTTTTCTCTGTTTATCAAGGTTCAAAAGTCCAAATTCCTCTTGTAAGCTAAGTTGGATCTTAGGATTTTTCGATTCTTCTTGTCGAAAGTCATCAATGTTTTTAGAATTTGCCTGTTTGTTTTCAACCATTGCTATCACCTCGATGATTATTGTGTCCAACCATCGTTTCGAAATACGAAATTTCATCTTGCCCAAATGGTGAAAACTCGATAGAATTTTTCTATTGTGAAGTAATTTGGAAGAGAAAGTGGGCGTGAAGGATGTTACTCGGAACGATTGTCAACGGCATTTGTATTATTATTGGGACCATTATCGGAAAGTTTTTGTATCGCATGCCTGAGGGAATAAAAGCAACGACGATGCAGGTAATCGGCTTATTTGTTGTAGTAATTGGTCTTCAAATGGCGCTTACCGGCGATGAAATGCTCATTGTGTTAATTAGTCTTGTGTTAGGAGCGGTCATTGGAGAATTGTGTAGGATAGAAGATGGACTCAATCGTGTCGGGAAATGGTTGGAGACAAAGTTTTCGCAAGGAAAAGAGGAGGATATTGCGAAAGGTTTTGTATCGGCGACGCTCATTTTTGTTGTTGGAGCAATGGCAATAGTCGGATCATTAGATAGTGGGCTACGCGGAAATCATAGTGTTCTCATCACAAAAGGAATTATTGATGGATTTACAAGCATTTTGTTAACGGCATCTTTAGGAATAGGGGTTTTATTTTCATTTATTCCTGTTGTGTTATATCAAGGGTCGATTACGTTATTAGCAAGTACAATTCAACAAATTGCCCCAGAAGAAGTGTTAAATACATTTATCGCCAATACAACGTCGACAGGTGGCATTATGATTATGGCAATTGGACTAAATTTACTTGGGTTAACGAAAATTCGAGTAGCCAATTTGCTTCCTGGAATTATTGTTGTAGCTATCATCACCATTATTTCAATAAAGTTCTTTTAAGGAAGAGGGATTATTCCTCTTCCTTTTTGTATTTTTCGTTTAATGTTGTTAAATATGCTTGAAAGGTTTGAAAAAGTTTTTCGTGCGCTTCAATGTCTTTATTTTCCTTGACGGCGTTAGCGTATTTTTGCAAGCGAAGGATGTCATTTTTCATTTCTTCTGATTGAATAGTACCGAAAGTTAGAAAATAAACAGTATATAAATAAGTGGAAGTAGCGACATGGTTTTCAAGCTCTAAGGATGAAGGGAAAATTGACTGTTCTTCAGAATGGGGCTGGAGTATACGTACCATATCGCTTAACATTTGTTGAATCGTATTATATTCAGGTTTATCAATTGGAATTTCGTCGAAAGGTGGCATAGCATGAGGAGCTTCAATTTGTGCTTGTTTCAATTTTTGATCCATTCTTTTTTCTCCCATTGTTTCCGTTACCTCCGTTTCATTTGCTTGGCATGCGGTGACAACTGCTAAAGCCATGGCTAGCAACATCCATTTTTTCACGATACCATCCCTTTCGGTTACCAATATATAACATGTTGAAAAGCTAATGACAGGACAAAATAGTTCTTGTAGAAAGGAGAGTGACTATGAAGCGAAAAATTATAACTTTAATGACGATCTTCCTCTTGTTAAGTTCAGCATTTATTCAAGGAAAAGCGCTTGCGGCTTCCTTTGAAGAACAAGTCGCTCAGCTTGTGAATCAAGAGCGTACCTCTCGCGGGTTAAGTCCGTTAAGCTTTTCAACGGAATTATCGAGAGTAGCTGAAGACAAAGCAAAGGACATGTATAATAACAATTACTTTTCTCATACTTCGCCAACATACGGGTCTCCATTCCAAATGATGCAAAGTTATGGAATTAAGTATACGGCTGCAGGTGAGAACATTGCAAAAGGGCAGCGAAGTCCACAGGAAGTGATGGATGACTGGATGAATAGCTCTGGTCACCGCGCAAATATTTTAAGCACGAAGTTCAATCAAATCGGTGTAGGTTATTATAACGGTTATTGGGTACAAATGTTCATTTACTCTGATACAGGAGCTAAAACCCAAACACCTGCGCCTGCTCCAGAACAGAAGAGCTATGATCCAAGTCCAAGCGTACCTTCTTGGCAATATTATACTGTTAAAAGTGGCGATACCGCATGGAAAATTGCCATCAATAACTGGATTTCCTTGTCACAAATGAAAGTGTTAAATCCGAATATATCTAATTTAAGCTACTTGAAAGTAGGACAAAAAGTACGTGTAAGGGCACATGTTTACAAAGTACAAAGTGGTGACACGGCATGGAAAATTGCCCAACGCTACGGCATGACGTTAACAGAACTGAAATTGTTAAACCCACAAGATGAAACTATTCATACCCTATACGTTGGACAAGGATTATATGTCCGATAAAAGGGTCGTCCGTTATCGTTTAGGTAACGGACTTTGTATTTTCTAATCATACTTCGAATTTGTTGGATAAACTAATGATCTACGTATAGCTTATTTTTCGTAATAAATTTTAGAAACACTCCTGTGAAAATACAAAAAGTAGGTAGGAGTAATATCAATACTTCCTCAATGATGAAAGGTAAATGAATTCCCCAATCCAATGTGTAAATAAACGGGAGGTTAAACAAATAGTATAGGGGAATTATTTTTGTCTTGAACATGCTTATAAGCATGCTTGTTAATAAGAAAAAAACAAGAGGTCTTATATTATCCTTTAAAACTGAACTAAAGAATATGATACCGAACAAAATGTACATCATCATAGAAATACAAGTAACGATAAAAGAAACTTTAACGGTTATGCCCACATTCCAGTACATGCCAAATAACCCAATTGATATGAATACTACTATAAAATGTAAAAGTGTCATTTTCATGTAATTTCTCATAAAACAACTTCCTTTATTTTTTCCAATACGCAAAATGGGTGTCGTATACCTCTTCAGCTTTCTGAGAAGATTTCCTTCTACTTTTTCTTGAATTTTTACCCTTTCTTTTAAGATTGTTGGGATACAATTAATGAAAGGGGTGACGGTTCAAAAGTTAATTAAATATTTATTGAAAAATTATGAAGTATTTATTAAGATAATAAGTAAATAAAGGAAATAAAAATTTGTCGATTTTTAAAATTTCCTGTTGAAAAATATTGTTTGTTTGATATAATAATAATTGTCCGAATGATGCGGGTGTAGTTTAGTGGTAAAACCTCAGCCTTCCAAGCTGATGTCGTGGGTTCGATTCCCATCACCCGCTCCATACATAGTGATCAACGCAGTGTTTCGTTTCAATCGAAAAACGAAGCATTGCGTTTTTTATTATGAAAGAAAAACGTTTAAGGTTATGTAAGCAGGACGAGGCGAATCATCGCCCGGTCCGCCTACAGCTATTAATTACATGTAATTATTTCGTAATTGGCTTCGCCACCATGTATTTGTGTAAACATATTAGAAATGGAGTTTATCATTTTTGTTGCTTCTTCTATTTGCATGGATGGTCGTAAATAAATAATTTGAACGGCATTTTTTGTAGAGAGTTGGACGGCTGTCCGTTTTGAATCAACAATTGGACTACCAAATGGTCCTGTTGTATCACAAGTGACCAACTTGTGATGCATATTCACGATTCGTCCATTAAGTGCTTCATATTCAAGTCCTTCATCTCCAATTTGGAGTGTAATATCTCCAGTTAGTTGATCGGCGTCATAAATGCCAAACGGAATTTCGTACTGAAGCGAGAAGAAGTTGTTTAAATCCACAGCGGAATGAATAGTCTGTAAATATTGTTGTTTTTGAATGCGACGAAAGATTGCTTCGTGGGACGGACGGTACCGACTTGGATCTGTTCCAATCTTTTTAAACAGCTCGCGCCATTCTTTTATGCCTTCAACGTCCGTAACTTTTTTTGTTTCTAAATCGAAGTAGATTTTTTCTTGGTATAAACGAAGTCGTCCTTTTAACATTTGCGGGGACTCGTCCACTGAAATGCCTCGGTAATGAATCATACCGACTTTAAAAGATGGAATGACTTGTTTAATGGAAGTATCTATCTTCATTTCCATTAAATATCCCTCCTAAAAATGACTGAACTCATTCTATCATATGTAAAGGGAAGAAAGCTATTTGAAAGGAGGTCTGGCTTGATGGATGCCCATATTTTAAAGGAAAAAATTATCGTCTATAGTAAAGAAATCGGAATTGATAAAATTGGGTTTGCCAGTGCTGACACGTTTGAAACCTTAAAGGAACGCTTAATTGTGCAGCAAGAATTAGGGTATCAATCCGGATTTGAAGAACCGGATATTGAAAAGCGAGTGAACCCATCCTTACTATTGCCGAAAGCAAGATCGATCATTGCCATTGCCTTAGCGTATCCGTCAAAAATGAAGAATGCGCCGAAAAGTACGAGAGGAGATCGCCGCGGCCTATTTTGTCGTGCATCTTGGGGGCGAGATTATCACCATATATTACGCGAAAAGCTAGAGCAATTGGAGTCATACATTTTATCGCTTGTACCAGAGGCGAAGGTCAAATCGATGGTTGATACAGGTGAATTGTCAGATCGCGCGGTAGCCGAACGGGCAGGTATTGGCTGGAGCGGGAAAAATTGTGCAATCATTACTCCTGAATTTGGGTCGTATGTGTATTTAGGTGAAATGATTACAAACATTCCTTTTCCTCCAGATACGCCAATTGAAGACCAATGCGGAACGTGTAATAAATGTGTTGAAGCATGTCCGACGGGTGCGCTTGTGCAAGGGGGACAACTTGATTCAAATAAGTGTATTGCATTTTTAACGCAAACAAAAGGTTTTTTACCGGAACAGTATCGTACAAAGCTTGGAAATCGTTTGTACGGTTGTGACACATGTCAACTTGTATGCCCCGAGAATAAAGGAAAGGATTTTCACTTGCATCCTGAAATGGAGCCAGACCCTGAAATTGCGAAGCCTCGCTTAAAGCCATTGTTGACGATGAGTAATCGTGAATTTAAAGAAAAGTTCGGGCATGTGTCTGGTTCTTGGCGGGGGAAAAAACCAATTCAGCGAAATGCAATCATAGCACTTGCCCATTTCAAAGATGAAACAGCCTTAGATGAACTGATTATGCTCATGCATAAAGATCCACGACCTGTCATTCGAGGGACGGCAGCGTGGGCAATAGGTAAGATTGGGGATAAGGGCAAGTTACATGAACTTGAGAAAGCACTCGAGCGGGAAGTAGACGACGAAGCGAAGAATGAAATCGAAAAAGGCATCTTTATGTTAAAAGAATGAAATGGTATGACACCATCATACGTATGTAATACAAGATGCGAATGGTGGTGACAGATTACGTGAACATAGATCCTTTATTTGAGAGAACGAATGAAAAGATACAATACATCGTCAGTAAGTATATGCGCAGCCCTAAACATATTGACGATATTGATGTGTTTGAGAAGAAAAAGAAATTGGCCGAAAAGCGAAAGGCAGAAATTGTGAAGGCGAAAGCCAATATTTTATGGCCACACCATGTGTCAGAAAGTGAACCTATAACCTATATATGTGAGTACCAGTTTATGTATCGACAAGGGGACTCTTTTTATATAGAAGAACAAGCGGAAGAGCGAATGGTCAAGTTTTCGCCATCCGGTGTATTAGTGATGGATGGTGCTGTCGAGAAATCGTTTGATCAACTGACCAATCATGAAACGAATGAATTAGAAGAAGGCGAAGACCGGAAAGCGTTTGTTTATGATCGGTTAGCAGCTGTTCAGTATGCCGAGCGTTGGTGGAACGATCATAATAAGAAATATAAAAACTTCGACGTGAACTGTACGAACTTTGTCTCACAATGTTTGCATGCTGGTAACGCCCCGATGCGAGGGTATCCGAGACGAACGGCGGGCTGGTGGATGCAAAAAGAAGATTGGAGCTTTAGTTGGTCAGTTGCACATTCGATGATGATTTACCTATCAAATTCGAAAACGGGTCTACGGGCAGAGGAAGTTTTTTCGCCTGAAAAACTTGTTCCCGGAGACGTCATTTGCTATGATTTTCAAGGAGACGGGCGATTTGATCATACGACCTTTGTTGTGGCGAAGGACGAACAAAACATGCCGTTAGTCAATGCGCAAACGTATAATAGTCGCAAACGGTATTGGTCGTACGAAGATTCAACCGCCTATACATCCAATATTCAATATAAATTTTTTCATATTATCGATGATTTATCGAAATAGATTGACGGGGTGAACAATTTTGGGTTTACATGTAGTATTATTCCAACCAGAAATTCCAGCTAATACTGGAAATATTGCGCGTACTTGTGCAGCAACGAATACGACGTTACACTTAATTCGTCCATTAGGATTCTCTACAGATGACAAAATGTTACGTCGTGCAGGATTAGATTACTGGGATCACGTAAATATCGTCTATTATGATTCATTAGATGAATTATTTGAGAAAAACGCGAATGGTGAGTTTTTCTTCATCACGAAGTTCGGACAAAAAAACCATACAAACTTTGATTACTCTGACTTAGAGAAGGATTATTTCTTTGTGTTCGGCCGTGAAACAAACGGGTTACCAGATGAAGTAATCGAAAACAATATGGACCGTTGCTTACGTCTTCCAATGACTGATAAAGTGCGTTCCTTAAACTTATCAAACACAGCAGCTATTTTAGTTTACGAAGCGCTGCGCCAACAAAATTATCCAGGTTTAGAATTATCTTTTAACTAAGCTTAAAAAGCAGACGAAGAGTTCTCTATGATCTCTCCATCTGCTTTTTTTCATCTTCATACCACAATTTATATCAATTTCCCTCGCAATTAATCTATCCGAACTTTTTTGTTGTTACAGAAAGTTTAAGTTCAATAAAGTGTTAAAGTATTCTCTTTATAGTTTTTTTGGCGTCTAGCTCCAAGCTCGATCAGTTTGGGTCGTTTAGGCCGTGCTGTGGCGACGGAAGCCTTCTCGCAGGTCCTCCAGCGCCCTTCAATTATAGACGGAAGCTTTGTGCTTTTATTATGAAAAAAGGAGTGACCGATTGGTGGTCACTCCTTTATGTAAAAACTTATTTTTTCTTCACTCCAGGCTTGCCGTTGTACCCAGCAGTAAAAATTGCTGTTAAGAAGGCAAGAATGACGCCCATCATTAAAGCAGTATTCATCGAAAAAGCCCCCCTTTTTATGATTATTAAAACGGTTTCAAGCTCCGTTAGGACGGATAAGAACTAGCCTTATTATACCTTATCATTTCCAAGGTGTGAATGAAATTTGCGTCTTTTTCATGAATTGTCACAAGAAGAATAAAATTAGAATGTTAGCGGACATCCTTGCATAAAGTGTATTAATCAGCAAAAGCACTAGGATTACCAACGATGGAGGAGGTCCTTATGGATATCTTAAGTAAAATCGAAAAGTATAGAGAAGATGAACATCGGTTAAAGTGGGAAGGTACCTTCGCGGAGTATTTGGAAATTTTAAAGGAAAAACCATTTATTGCACAATCGGCACATTCGCGTGTTTACAATATGATTAAGGATGCTGGAATCGAAGTAGTAGATGGTAAGAAGCGCTATAAGTTTTTCGATCAGCAACTTTATGGTTTGGATGACGCATTAGAAAGGTTAGTCGAAGAGTATTTCCACCCTGCTGCGAAGCGATTGGATGTAAGAAAGCGTATTTTGCTGCTTATGGGACCTGTTAGTGGAGGGAAATCGACGCTTGTAACGATGTTAAAACGAGGGCTTGAGCAATATTCCAAATCTGATAACGGCGCGATTTATGCGATTAAAGGTTGTCCGATGCATGAAGATCCCCTTCATTTAATTCCACATCATCTTCGTGAAGACTTCTATCAAGAGTACGGAATTCGAATTGAAGGAAACCTTTCTCCGTTAAACATGATGCGTTTAGAGCAAGAATACGGTGGGCGCATTGAAGATGTAATAGTTGAGCGAATCTTCTTATCGGAGGATAAGCGCGTTGGGATTGGAACATTTAGCCCATCTGATCCGAAGTCTCAAGATATTGCTGATTTAACAGGAAGCATCGACTTTTCAACTATTGCTGAATACGGTTCAGAATCAGATCCGAGAGCGTATCGTTTCGATGGCGAGCTTAATAAAGCGAACCGCGGAATGATGGAGTTCCAGGAAATGTTAAAATGTGATGAAAAGTTCTTATGGCATTTACTTTCATTAACTCAAGAAGGAAACTTTAAAGCGGGCCGATTTGCTTTAATTTCGGCTGATGAGTTGATTGTTGCTCATACGAATGAAACGGAGTACCGCTCGTTTATTTCCAATAAGAAAAATGAAGCACTCCATTCACGGATTATCGTAATGCCGATTCCTTACAATTTGAAAGTAACAGAAGAAGAACGAATTTATGAAAAAATGATTAGTGAGAGCGATGTTTCAAATGTTCACATTGCTCCGCATACGCTAAGAGTAGCGGCGATGTTTACCATCTTAACACGCTTAAAAGAGCCGAAACGCGGTGACATTGATTTAGTAAAGAAAATGCGCTTATATGACGGTGAGAGCGTGGAAGGATTTAATTCAGTGGATTTAGAGGAACTACAAAAAGAATATCAAGATGAAGGAATGAGTGGAATTGACCCACGTTACGTGATCAACCGTATTTCATCCACGATTATTCGTAAGGAAGTTCCGTCCATTAATGCACTGGATGTATTGCGTTCTTTAAAAGAAGGTTTGGATCAACATCCGTCCATCTCAAATGAGGACCGTGAGCGATATTTAAATTTCATTTCTGTTGCGCGAAAAGAGTACGACGACATTGCGAAAAAAGAAGTTCAAAAAGCGTTCGTCTACTCGTATGAAGAGTCTGCCAAAACGCTAATGGACAATTATTTAGACAATGTGGAAGCATATTGTAACAAAAACAAAATTCGCGATCCGCTCACTGGAGAAGAAATGAATCCAGATGAAAAGCTCATGCGTTCAATTGAGGAACAAATCGGGATTTCAGAAAACGCGAAAAAGGCATTCCGAGAAGAAATCTTAATTCGCATATCTGCGTATGCACGAAAAGGAAAACGATTCGATTACAATTCGCACGAGCGTTTACGCGAAGCAATTCAGAAAAAGCTATTTGCCGATTTAAAAGACGTCGTGAAAATTACGACGTCAACGAAAACGCCAGACGAGCAACAATTAAAGAAAATTAACGAAGTTGTTGCCCGGTTAATCGACGAGCACGGATATAATTCAACATCCGCAAATGAATTGCTCCGATACGTTGGAAGTTTACTCAATCGATAAACATACAATCCCGCTAGGTTAAGTCTAGCGGGATTTCTTTTGGGCGCACTTAAATGCACTAGAAATAGAATAATGGTTAAAGTGAAATACGTAAGGTATGCTGAATAAAATAAGAGCAAGAAGTTTAACAAATAAACTTCCTGCTCTTTGATTCGCTTTCGTAAACATTGTTCCTTGAATGACACTTGCTTTCCTTTATATCCAGTGAATCAAGTCACGGCACTGTATAGAGTGGAAAATTTTCCTGAAAACAACAACCATTAAAAAAAGCTTTAAATTAATATCTCACTGCGTCATAGGAATTAATTTTTCCATATTTAAAGTAAAGTCCTGTTCCTGATATGCTATCAGCTGTCTGTTCAATTGCTTGACGAATTTGTACATTGTTTCGACCTTGACTAGCTAAAAGCGCTGCAAGTCCAGCGACGTGAGGAGATGCCATGGATGTTCCTGACATATATGCATAGCCATTTCCTCTTACTGTTGAAGCAATGGATACACCAGGGGCCACAACATCAACCCAAGTTCCGTAGTTAGAGAACGATGCTAACTGATCGTAACGATCAATCGCACCAACAGCAATTACATTTGCGTAAGAAGCAGGTTCAAAAGTTGTAGAAACGCCACTATTTCCAGCTGCAGCTACTATTACAGAGCCCTTATTCCATGCATAATTAACAGCATCTTTTAACGTTTGTGTATCGCAATCACATCCAAGGGAAAGGTTAATTACTTCTGCTCCGGCATCAGCAGAGTAAATGATGGCATCTGCCACATCATTAAGAGAACCATTTCCGCTTGCATCCAGTGCACGAACCGCAAGAATTTTCGTATTTGGAGCCATTCCAGCTACACCGCGAGCATTATTCGTTTCAGCTGCAGCAGTCCCTGCCACATGTGTTCCGTGGTCATTTAAATCCATCGGATCGTAATCGTTATCAACAAAATCGTACCCTTTGATAACTTTCGCATCTAAATCGGGATGTGTATAATCAACCCCAGTGTCTATAACTGCAATTTCTTGAGAACTACTACCTTTTGTAATATCCCATGCATAATTTGTACTCGTATTTTGTGGGCCATATTGATAACCTTGATAATAAGTATCGTTAGGTGTCCAAGTAATTGAAAACACATAGTTCGGCTCCGCATATTCAACCATTGGATTTTTGTTCAACGCCTCAACAACAGCCTCAACATTACCTACCTTTAAAACCTGGAACTTTGAATTAGCAGGGTCATCCTTTTCTTTCACTGTTACACCAAGACTCTTCATCACATTATTTTTGGCATTAGCACTGATGTTATCTTTGAATTTAACAATGACTTCACCTTTTACATATTTCCCTTTTTCAAGGTTTACATTTACTTCATTCTTATTCTTAGGAGCCTTTTCTTCTTCATTTGGTGCTGCCCCAACAAGAAGTGGAGTCATTAACATAGAGACTGCGAGTGTAAAACTTGTGAGCTTTTTGAGTTTCATAACATATTCCTCCTTAACTTAAATTAATATTTTACGATAATACAAATTAGGTAAAGAGGAAAAAATTCCTTCACAAAAAATAACCATTATTACGACGATTTATTTGTTCATTCTACAATGTATATTAGGTCTAGGAAACTATATGGAATTGGGACTTTTAGATAGGTGACTTGAATAGGATTACTATTTCTCAATATAATTTTTCAGGCTGTTTTTTTGTTAATGTCTATTTTTGTCAGATTTTTTCATGTTTTTTTATCGGTCTCACCAACATTTTTTCGATTATTAAATCCGAACGTAAATTCAATTTCCTAAACAGGTTTTGTATAATGAAAGAAACAATAGAGGAAGGTTCTGGGGGAAATGGCGAAACTGCTGATTGCTGATCGAGATTATCAAGAGAGGAATGCGATTGAATGGTTAATTTCTGCCTATTCGTTACCGATTGAGTCTGTTTTTTTAGCAAGTACGGTTCAAGAAGTGATGTTGCTATTGGAAAAAGAGGCTCCGGATATTTTATATTTAGAGCTCGATATGATTCGTGTGGAAGATTGGACGGCGATCAAACATTTTGTCAAAGTCTACACAAAAAAAGTTGTGTGTGTTACAGCAGAAGCGACGTTTGAACGAGCGAAGCAAGCGATTGAGTGTCAAAGTGTGGAATTATTAGTTAAACCAGTTGAACCGGTTAAAGTTAAACATTGTCTTTCGACTGCCATACACTCACTGCCAAATGAAGTTAACCCAGCAAAAGAAGAAGTTCAAACGGCTCCTTTTCCTTCTTATCGCTCGCTATTTGTTGAGCAAGCATTCCATTCAGAGCATACGCTTATGCTTCTGAAAACCGAAAGTAATGTATCTATTCCGACGTTAAGAAGCTTTTTAGAAGAGGAAGTTTCGCTAAACATTCCGTCTATTTTCCCGTTGACGGATGTTGTGGCTTGCCTTTATGTGAGCAATGAAAAGCAAGTAAAGCAAGATGCGACCCGTCTCATGCAAGAATGGGAGCAAAAGTATAGGGAGCCGCTCGCCGTTGTCATCATAATGAACCAAGATGAGAATCAATCCATTCTAGGAATGTATCAACTAGCGCGTAAGCTTTTAGAGGTAACGTTTTTTCTTGGCTTTAATCAAATCATTTTTCCGAAAGACGATTTAAAAAGTTGGCGGAGAATTGATCCATTTTTAACCCCAGATGAGCAGCGGTTATGGGTGGAGATGTTGAATAATTTTTCAAAGGATCAAATTAAGCAATGGATGTATGAAGAATTCCTTCAATTGAATGCGCCTTATCCCGAACCAGGACTGCTTAGAACGAGGCTAACCAGCATTTTAGCTCAAATTCGACGATTTATGAAAACGTATCTCTTACATGAACTTGAGATAGAAAAATATTATGTGAAAATCTTTGATGACATTTTATATACGCCAGTGTTGTACCGTATAGTGCAAGAAATGCTCTTATTTATTTTCGAGTTGTTAGACGAAGCAAAGCGAGTTCAACAATCTTCACGCATGGATATTATAGAAAAAGGGCTCGCTTTTATCGAAAAGAATTTTCGAAATTCTGCGATAAGTTTAGAGATGGTGGCAAAAGAAGTAAATCGAAGTCCTTCGTATTATAGTCATCTATTGATGCAAAAGCATGGAACATCTTTTCGTCAGATTGTTTTGTCACTAAGAATCAATGAGGCAAAGAAATTGTTACAAGAAACAGATTTGTCCATTCAAGAAATTGCAGATTCCGTTGGTTTTAAAAACGCTAATTATTTTAGCAGGATGTTTAAAGAAATGGAGCAAGTAACCCCTAGGGACTACCGAACATTATCTAAGTGAACCCAATGTGGTTCACTTTTTTATTGTTACAGAAAGTTTAAGTTCAATAAAGTGTTAAAGGATTCTCTTTACAGTTTTTTTTGGTGTCTAGCTCCAAGCGCCACCATCTCGGGTGGCTTCGGTCCTGATGTGGCGACGGGACGGAAGCCTCCTCGCAGGTCCTCCAGCGCCCTTCGCCTAAAGGACTTGCGCTTTGTGCTTTTCTTATTTATCAAAAATAATGAAAGAAAACTAAAAAAAATATAGGTAATCCTTTTAAGAAGAATATAACGATTTTCTTAATCGAATAAAAGTTCTATTATTTGAAGCTCCCTTATCTATTAGACTGTCGTTTTAAGATTTATAATTTTTTTATAAATCAGAAAAAAGGGTGATGGGTAATGGATACGAAAAATCGTTTACTTGAAACATATACAGGTTCAACTCTTCATGCGAAAGGATGGATTCAAGAAGCGGCGCTTCGCATGCTCACAAACAACTTACATCCAGATGTTGCCGAGCGCAGAGAAGACTTAGTTGTCTACGGTGGCATCGGAAAAGCGGCGCGTAACTGGGAATGCTATGACGCAATTGTAGAGACGTTACTAAATTTGGAAGATGATGAAACAATGCTTGTACAATCCGGTAAGCCGGTAGCTGTTTTTAAAACGCATAAAGATGCGCCTCGTGTGTTAATTGCCAATTCTAACTTAGTTCCAGCATGGGCGAATTGGGACCATTTCCATGAGCTAGATCAAAAAGGATTGATGATGTATGGACAAATGACGGCGGGAAGCTGGATTTATATCGGTAGCCAAGGAATTGTACAAGGGACGTATGAGACATTTGCAGAATTAGCTCGCCAACATTACGGGGGCTCTCTAAAAGGAACCATTACGTTAACAGCAGGACTAGGGGGAATGGGTGGTGCGCAACCACTAGCCGTCACGTTAAACGGGGGCGTATGTATAGCAATTGAAGTGGATTCAACAAGAATTCAACGTCGTCTTGACACGAAGTATTTGGATACGAGTACGGATTGTTTAGAAAAAGCCCTTGAAATGGCGGAAAAAGCGAAAGAAGAAGGAAAAGCACTTTCGATTGGTCTTTTAGGAAATGCGGCTGAATTATTACCGAAAATGATCGAAAAAGGCTTCATCCCAGATGTTTTAACAGACCAAACTTCGGCGCATGACCCAATTAATGGATACGTACCTGTCGGTTTTACTCTTGAGGAGGCAGCTGAGCTGAGAAAACGTGATCCGAAGCATTACGAAGCAAAATCGAAACAAAGCATTGCTGAGCATGTTAAGGCGATGCTCATCATGCAACAAAAGGGAGCTGTCACTTTCGATTACGGTAACAACATTCGCCAAGTGGCAAAAGACGAAGGGGTGGAGGATGCTTTTAACTTCCCAGGTTTTGTCCCTGCCTATATTCGTCCGCAGTTCTGTGAAGGAAAGGGACCGTTCCGCTGGGTTGCCTTATCAGGAGACCCAGAAGATATTTATAAATTAGACGAAGTGATTTTACGAGAATTTAGTGACAACGAGCATTTATGCAACTGGATTAAGATGGCCCAAGAAAAAATTCAATTCCAAGGCCTTCCTGCACGTATTTGTTGGTTAGGTTATGGTGAGCGGGCGAAATTTGGAAAAATCATTAATGAAATGGTAGCCAATGGTGAGTTAAAGGCGCCAATAGTCATTGGTCGTGACCATTTAGACTCCGGCTCTGTCGCTTCTCCAAACCGTGAGACAGAAGGGATGAAAGATGGAAGTGATGCTGTAGCGGATTGGCCAATTTTAAATGCACTCATTAATAGTGTAGGCGGAGCTAGTTGGGTATCGGTTCACCATGGCGGCGGTGTAGGAATGGGGTATTCCTTACACGCAGGGATGGTCATTGTGGCAGACGGAACGAAGGAAGCTGAGAAAAGATTGGAGCGTGTCTTAACGACTGACCCAGGAATGGGTGTTGTTCGCCACGCTGACGCTGGATATGACTTAGCCATTCAAACAGCAAAAGAAAAAGGAATTCATATTCCAATGATCAAATAGGGGGCAAGACCATGACAACTCAACCAATCTTTATCCGAAAAGCAAGTCAATTAGTTACCTTAAAGGGGAGCTCTAATGCTCCCTTAACGGGTGAAAAGATGAGAGAATTACACATTATTGAAAATGGGAGCGTCTGGATCGAAGATGGAAAGATTGTAGAGGTTGGCTCAGACGACCAATTAAACGATAAATTTGAGAATCGATTGCATGAAGCAGATATTATTGATGCGACGGGCAAGACCGTGACACCAGGCTTTGTTGACCCTCATACTCATCTTGTGTATGCAGGCAGTCGTGAAAATGAATTTGAAATGCGATTAAATGGTTCATCTTATATGGAGATTATGAACGCAGGTGGAGGGATTCATTCAACAACGAAGGCAACGAGGGAAGCAACCGAAGAAAGCTTGTTCCAACAAAGTACACGTCGATTAGATCTCTTTTTAAGGCATGGCGTGACGACGGTTGAAGCAAAAAGTGGGTATGGTTTGAGCTTAGAACATGAATTAAAGCAACTGAATGTTGCGAAGAAATTAAATGAAGCCCATCCTGTTGATATCGTTTCAACGTTTATGGGAGCGCATGCGGTTCCAGCTGAGTATAAAGAGAATCCAGATGAATTCGTTCGAATTGTCTGTGAAGAAATGATTCCGAAGGTTAGTGAACAGAAGCTAGCGGAATTTAACGATGTCTTTTGTGAGCGCGGTGTTTTTACACCCGAACAGTCCAAGGTTATTTTAGAAACGGGTAGAAAATACGGGTTAAAGCCGAAAATTCATGCGGATGAAATTGAACCATACAAAGGGGCAGAACTCGCAGCAGAGGTGGGGGCTGTTTCAGCAGATCATTTATTAAGAGCATCGGATGAAGGAATTGATGCGATGGCTAAAAGCGGTGTGATTGCGGTCTTACTACCGGGTACAGCCTTTTTCTTGATGGCAGAAGCGGCAAATGGGCGCAAGATGATTGACCGTGGAGTACCTGTCGCGTTATCGACTGATTGTAATCCGGGTTCATCTCCTACGGTTTCTGTTCCATTTATTATGAATCTCGGTTGTCTTCATATGGGAATGACGCCAGCTGAAGCATTAACAGCGGTGACGATTAATGGAGCACATGCCATCGGACGTGGCAAAGAAATCGGAAGTATAGAAGTAAATAAAAAAGCGGATATTGCGATATTTGATGTTCCTGATTACAGGCAATTAATCTATCATTACGGAATGAATCACACTGACACGGTCATAAAAAGTGGAAAAGTGGTCGTTTCAAGGGGGCAGTTAGTAAGATGAAAGAACTTTATCATTGGATGACGCCGCCACCTTTCTCATGGCATGCAGAAAATGACTTGGCTGAGCCAAAGGTAAGCGAATGGATTCGTCCGTTATCAGAGGAAACAGTACCTGATATTGTCCTTCTTGGGATTCCACTATCTCGTTCGTCGATTAGTGCATCGTTTGCAAGTGAGCATCCGGATGCTTTTCGAAGAGCATGGAAATCGTTTGTAACCTACAACATTGACAAACATCTTGATTTGAAAGAGATGAAGGTTGCGGATGCTGGGAATGTAAAGCAACATGTGACAGACATTTCGCGATGTCACAAAAATATTACGGGAGCGATGAAAACGATTCGCCAAATCTACCCGCAGTCGATGCCAGTTGCAATCGGTGGAGACCACTCTATCACTGCAATGCTCATAAAAGGCTGGAAGGAAGCCCACCCCAATGAAGAGATTGGTATTTTACAATTTGATACCCATTTTGATGTAAGAGATTTAAAGGAATTTGGTCCAGCCAATGGGACACCGATTAGGAATGTAATTGAAAGTGGTTATGTAAAAGGGGAGAACATTTATAACATCGGTCTTCATGGATTTTTTAACACGAGATCCTTAGTCGACTTTGCTCATGAGCATGGTATTCATTATGTGACGATGAAAGAAACGAGAAAAAGAGGGATAGAAAATGTTGTTTCAGATGCATTAGATGATTTAGCCAAACGAGTTGATACCATTTACGTAACAGTAGATATGGACGTACTGGATATTGCATACGGTCCCGGAGCTCCAGCGGCAACACCAGGAGGGATGCGAACAGATGAATTATTCGATGCGGTCTATCTAGCGGGCTTACATGAGAAGGTCAAAACGATGGATATCGTCTGTCTTGATCCATTCCGAGATGTTGCAGATTCCACCGTCAAGTCAGGGGTTTATACAATGCTTTCGTTTTTATCTGGGGTGAAAAGTCGAGAAAGGAAATAGAAAAGTGCGTAATTTACGTACTTTTCTTTCCTTCTAAACTTTTAGTCTGTTAAAGGGGTAAATAATCAACTGAAGTATCAAATAAATAATCACAAAGGGGATGAAAAAAATGAAAGCGGATACAAATTTATCTGTGTCGATTCAGACGGTCAAACCAAAAAATGTCTTGAAGTTCTTCTTGTATAGTGCGATTGGAATTTTCATGTTCTTTATTCCCATTGATATAGGTGGAAAGTCTTCCATTATGCTTGACCACATCGTTTCGTGGATTCGAACGACATTTCCTTCATTTGTTCCGTATTATGCGTTTGTCGTTATTTTATTTGGTGCGATTTATCCGTTTTGGACCAAAACGTGGAATAAAGATGGTGTGAATACGGTGTTTAGCTTTCTAAAGCTAATCGGGCTTCTCGTCGCGACGATGCTTTTATTTAATGTTGGTCCAAGTTGGCTATTTGAACCGGGGATGGGTCCGTTCCTATACGATAAACTGGTGATTTCAGTTGGCTTACTTGTCCCAATTGGATCCGTCTTTTTAGCTCTTTTAGTGGGATACGGTTTGCTTGAATTCATTGGGGTACTTATGCAGCCTGTCATGCGGCCTATTTGGAAGACACCTGGAAGGTCGGCGATTGATGCTGTGGCATCGTTTGTGGGGAGCTACTCCATTGGGTTATTGATTACGAATCGCGTTTTTAAAGAAGGAAAATATTCGATTAAAGAAGCGACCATTATTGCGACGGGGTTTTCCACTGTTTCAGCAACGTTTATGATTGTTGTAGCCAATACGTTAGGATTAATGGAGATTTGGAATACGTACTTTTGGGTCACGCTGTTCGTCACCTTTACCGTTACAGCCATAACTGTTCGAATTTGGCCATTAAATAAAATGAGTGAAGCGTATTACGTAGGTGAAGGAGAAAAAGAAGAAAAAATAAGTGGAAGCTATATTAAGCATGCGTGGAGAGAGGCGATGAATGCTGCGAACCAATCAAAAGGTTTATGGAAAAATGTGTGGGTCAATTTAAAGGATGGATTTGTCATGACAATGAGTATCCTTCCGTCCATTTTATCTGTTGGCCTAATCGGATTAGTTCTAGCGGAATATACACCTGTTTTTGATTGGTTAGGTTATCTCTTCTATCCGTTTACTGCTCTTTTACAAATTCCTGAACCAATGCTTGCGGCAAAAGCAGCTGCAATGGAGATTGCTGAAATGTTCTTACCAGCACTCATGGTAACGGAAGCACCCCTCATTACGAAGTTTGTCATCGGAGTTGTGTCTGTTTCGGCCATTTTGTTTTTCTCTGCCTTAATTCCATGTATTCTATCTACAGAAATACCGATTAGTATTCCAAAGCTCCTAGTGATTTGGGTTGAACGAACAATCTTAACGCTCATCATTGCGACTCCTCTTGCGTATTTATTACTATAGCGAAAAAGCCTTGCAGCTATAAATCTGCAAGGCTTTATTTCTTCAATAATCCGTAAAAGAACAATTGCCCGAATTCTTTTGTTGTTTGTGCATTTTTTTCTCTCGAATCGAATAACTGGTATTGATTCATTGCATATTTAAACATGTTGATGTACATCAATAATGTTTCAGTGGAAATGGATTCATCGATATGTCCATGACGCTTGCCTTCTTCAAATAGCTGAACGAGTAAAGGAAGGGACTTTTTGTAAAGCTCATCAACAATTTCTTTAATGTCGGGATCGTTGGAAATCATCTTTTGTAAAAATTCCGGATTTACGGTTTCAATGTAGGCAGCTTTTTCAAAAATGAGCTTCTGTATTTTATCACGAAACGGAATGTCGCTTTCCAATACTTTTTTTCGTTCTTCAATGGCTTCATTTAATGAGTGGGAGATGACATGTTTGACTAGGTCGTCCTTGTTGCCGAAATAGTTGTAAATCGTGACAGGGGAAACATTTGCGCGTTTCGCGATTTCGGAAACGGTGACTTTTTCAACGCCAAACTCTGAAAAAAGTGCTAAAGCAGCTTTTCGAATGTTCTCCTTTTTCTTTTCCGTTCTCTTTTGATACCCGTCCACGTTTTTCACCTCGTAACTATTATAGGGAACGTTTTGAAATAATTCAATTCATTTTGTTCAAAACTTATTGAAAAAAGGATTTGAATCGTATATTATGAACTTAATGAAACAATTTTATTCATTTCATTTAAGGGAGTGAATGTGTTGAGCATACAAATACATGAATTAACGAAAGTGTTTCCAAGTGGAAAGGGGATTTTTGATGTAACCTTTTCCATTGATAAAGGAGAAGTGTTTGGATATTTAGGACCGAATGGAGCTGGGAAATCAACGACGATTCGTCATTTACTTGGATATATGAAGCCTCAAAAAGGGAGCGCTCAAATTAATGGATTGGATTGCTGGGAAAAAAGTGCTGAAATTCAACGGTCTGTCGGATACTTACCGGGAGAGATTGCTTTTCTAGAAGGGATGAATGGATTAGAATTCCTCCAGCTATTAGCAGGGATGAGAGGAATGAAGGACTTTTCGAAGCGAGATGAATTAATCGAGCGGTTTCAATTTGATGTAAAAACACCCATTCGAAAAATGTCAAAAGGGATGAAACAAAAAGTAGGGATTGTGGCGGCCTTTATGCACGACCCTAAAATCTTAATTTTAGACGAACCAACATCTGGACTTGATCCTCTCATGCAAAGACAATTTATTGAACTCATTGAAGAAGAAAAAAGAAAAGGAAAAACGATTTTAATGTCGTCGCATAGCTTTGCGGAAATTGACCGCACATGTGACCGTGTTGGAATCATTAAAGACGGGAAAATCGTAGCCATTGAAGATGTTCATCGGTTACGGACCCTTCAACGGAAATTATTTGATATTACGTTAAAAAAGAAAGAAGATATCGAGTTATTACAACAATCGGGTCTTGAGCTAACAAAAGTAAATGGAAATGAAATTCAAGTGGCGGTTCAAGGCAATTATCAAGCGTTCCTTGAAGTGTTAGCGAAGGTTGATGTCGCAAATCTGGATGTGCATAGTCAAAGCTTAGAAGAAATCTTTATGCACTATTATGATAGAAGGGATGATTCGAAATGAGCCTTTCTCTATTTAAAACAATGATGAAGTTAAATGGAAAGACCATCATTAGCTATGCTTTCGGGGCAGCCGTATATTTACTTCTAGCTGTTTGGATGTATCCGCAAATCGCCAAATCAACAGAATTGAACAAAGTTATCGAACAAATGCCTGAAGGGTTTTTAAATGCATTTGGTTTCGAAGGTGGAATGCCAGAGGATTTAAGCGGTTTTTTAGCCGCGGAGTATTACGGATTAATCTTTTTACTTATTTTAATGATCTATTGCGTACTGCTCTCTACCCAGTTAGTCGCACGACATGTCGACCGTGGCTCGATGGCCTATTTGCTTGCAACGTCGACTTCTCGTACGAAAGTGGCAATGACTCAAGCTTTCGTTCTCGTTCTCGGATTATTTGTCATCGTACTATTTACTTTTTTATCAGGTGTTTTAGGAGCAAGCTGGTTTATGGAAGATGAAACGTTTCATTTGGACCGCTTCATTCATATAAATGTCCTTGGATTTTTAGTATTCTTTGTCGTATCTGGATACTGCTTCTTCTTCTCCTGTTTGTTTAATGATGAAAAGCGAGCGTTATCAGTATCAGGTGGAATAACGGTATTATTCTTTATGATAAGCCTAGTTTCAAAAATTAGTGACAAGCTTGATTGGTTACAGGCATTCACATTATTTACGGCTTATCAACCGGATGACATTGCCCGCGGTACCGTAGATGTATTACCGGTTGCACTTGGTCTTTTATTAGCGGGACTGTTGTTCTTCGCTTTAAGTATCCTTGTTTTCAAAAAACGGGACTTGCCACTTTAACGTTTGGATGATGCTTTTAACGGGTAAGAAAGTATTGAGGTGATAGGAATGTCTGAAAAAGAAAATGGGACAATGGCGCAAAATATGTCTGAACTGAAAGAACTCGGAAAAGACATGGAACATCACCGCACAAATCAACAAGTGAAAAAAGATGGGAAGCATCCTGATCCGAAACAGCATGAGACAGAAGAATAATCGTTATTTAAGAGGTTGAGTCAAAAGGTCATGAAAAAATGACTTTCTGAGGCTCATGCCTCTTTTTTTGGATTTTACTTGGTATGGATAGCCCAAATTAAAAACAGTGGTTTCCCACTTGATATCCTTTCATTATTTGTTCTTGTTGCCTCATCACTTGCCCTTTTTTCCAATTGTGGGCCATACAAAGAAGACTGGTTTGGACAGACATTTCAATTAAATGCGTTGGAATTGTTAGTTTTGCTTTAGTTGTTCCAAGATAGGTTTCCCTGATCGTAAAAGCAACAAAGTATTCGAAAGCAGCGATTCTTTATGTCAACTCTCTTACGCTCTATGTATGTTTACTTTAGAAAGATTTTATTTCGTGATATCGTGCATGTGGACAACCTCTAAATACATAAACATAAGTTACAAGGTTGTCAGGGACCATACGCAAAGAAGAAAAAGACAGAAAACTTGTCCATAGATGAAGCGAAGTTTTTCGGACAAACGCCCATTTTTCAAAGGGGATGTCAATAATCTCATTTCGCTGCATACTATAGAGTAATCTACATCAATTAGTAGAGAAGATGAAGGTTCATTCACATTACTTTATGCACGGAAATGAAAAAGTGTGAATTCTTTTTGAAAAAAATGTTAGGAGGGGAAAGTAGCATGTCGATGAAAGGGAATGACCAAAATTTTGCCATTTCAAGAGAAGACTGGTCCCTCCACCGTAAAGGCCATGACGATCAAGTTCGTCATCAAGAAAAAGTGCAGGAAGCCATTCGTAATAATTTACCGGATCTGATAACAGAAGAAAACATTGTGATGTCTAATGGGAAAGATGTCGTCAAAATACCCATTCGCTCGTTAGATGAATATAAGATCCGCTACAATTACGACAAAAACAAGCACGTTGGTCAAGGAGACGGTGATAGCGAAGTTGGTGATGTCGTAGCAAGGGATGGAAGCAAAAGTGCACAAGGGCCAGGCAAAGGGCAAGGTGCGGGGGATCAACCAGGTGAAGATTACTACGAAGCAGAAGTATCGTTAATGGATTTGGAACAAGCTTTATTTAAAGAGCTTGAATTGCCGAATCTCCAGCAAAAAGAAATGGATGAAAATGTCGTAGAGGATATCGAATTCAATGACATCCGTCGAACAGGATTAATGGGGAACATCGATAAGAAGCGAACGATGCTCTCAGCCTATAAGCGGAATGCGATATCTGGAAAGCCGAAATTCCATCCAATTTATCCGGAAGATTTGAAATTTAAAACATGGAATGAAGTGATTAAGCCTGAATCAAAGGCAGTCGTCCTAGCGATGATGGATACAAGTGGTTCAATGGGAATCTGGGAAAAATATATGGCGCGTAGCTTTTTCTTCTGGATGACAAGATTTTTACGCTCGAAGTATGAAACCGTCGAAATTGAATTCATCGCGCACCATACAGAGGCGAAGGTTGTGTCGGAGGAAGACTTCTTCTCCAAAGGGGAAAGCGGAGGAACCATCTGTTCATCAGCGTACCGAAAAGCACTCGAACTCATTCACGAAAAGTACCAACCGTCCCGCTATAATATTTACCCATTCCACTTCTCAGATGGCGACAACTTAACGTCCGATAATGCACGATGTGTCAAATTGGTTAATGAAATCATTAAAATGTGTAATATGTTCGGATACGGAGAAGTGAATCAGTACAATCGTCATTCAACATTAATGTCCGCTTATAAAAACATCGATAATCCAAAATTCCACTATTACATCCTCAAACAAAAAGCAGATGTTTTCCATGCGATGAAGAGCTTTTTTAGAAAAGAAGAAAATGAAACCCAATATGTATAACACTCAGAGGTGTCCATGAAGAAATGGACACCTTTTTTTGATTGTTACAGAAAGTTTAAGTTCAATAAAGTGTTATAGTATTCTCTTTTTAGTTTTTTTGGTGTCTAGCTCCAAGCGCCATCAGCTCGGGTCGATTCGCCCCTGCTGTGGCGACGGAAGCCTCCTCGTAGGTCCTCCAGCGCCCTTCGCCTAAGGACTTGCGCTTTGCGCTTTTTCTGTGAAAATAAAAATTACCTATGAGCTGAATGATCGATCATGATAGGTAGATGGTAGAAAGGAAACCCCGGGGAGAATAAATTTTCATATCCGGGGTGAGAGTGTAAAATCATGTATGTTTCTTATTGATTGGGTTGGTGTGGTACTATACATTGTACATGCTAAATTTTAATGGTGAATAGAATGGATGAATTGTTAAAAGTATTATTGAATTATCCAAATGGAACGAAACTTTATTTAAAGTGGAAAAGTGGCTATGAAATAGTTGGAAAAATTGATACGGTTTATGAGACTGATAATGGTCTAGAAATGAATGATGAGACATATGAGGAATATCATGCTTGCGCTATAAAAGTTGATAAAGTAGTTTGTCGTCCAAAAGGTATCGTTGATTTCATAAAAGAGGAAGACCTAATTGAAGTATCGAAGTATAATAAACCAGACAACGTGATGCTTTATGATGGTCTAACCAATTGGGAAAAACTCAAAGATGACTCATAACCTTTATGATAAAAAGATAGGGAGAAATTTTAAATTCTACTAATAATTAATTTATCTTTATTATAAATGTTTCGAGTGAAACAGCCGATTGGTACATACATACTCTACAAAAAACTAAACCGCAAGAATGTTCATCAAACATTCCTGCGGTCCTTTTTTAAGTAAGAGACTCTTTCGTCTGTCCCTTTCCTACCCAATGCATTGTTAAAAGGTTTTGTCCTAGTAGGAACAAGCCGCTGACTGTCCAATAGAGTGGTAGGGCAGCTGGGGCATTCATAGAAACGAGTCCAATAACGATTGGAGATACGGTTAATAGTAATTTCATTCCGCCTTGCTGTGTTTCCTTTGGCATTTGTTTGAGCGACAAATAAGTTTGAATGAAAGAAACGGCGGATGCTAGGATTGCCATTGTGATATCAGGTGTCCCTAAGTTAAACCCTAGAAAAGAGTGGGTAGCAATTTCGTTAGAACTTATAATTGCGTAGTATACACCCATTAATACTGGCAATTGAATGAGAAGCGGAAGGCATCCCATTGATAAGGGGGAGATCCCGCTTTCTTTATATAAATTCATCATTTCTAGCTGAAGCTTTTGTTGCTCTTTTGGATCTTTTTCTTGTTTGAGTTTTTCTTGGAGCACTTCTAATTGAGGCTTCATTTTGTCCATTAATTCTTTCATTTTTTGCTGCTGTTTTGTTTGGTTCATCATCATTGGCATCAGCAATAATCGGATGCTCAGCGTGAGAGCTATGATTGCGATTCCGTAGTTTTGATGAAAAATTGAAGCTAAAATGTTCAATAAATAAGTAAAAGGTGAGGCAAGATTATGACTAAATTCAGTCATGCCGCAACCACTTAATAAAAGAAGCAAGAGAACACTAATGCTAAATTTCATCCATTTCAAGTGAGAATCTCCTCCTCAGTTTTGTTTTTCATTGAACTGAGAAGGAGGCATGCTCTTCATCATTTTCGTTCCCTTCTTTTCGCTTCGTCATTTTCACATGAAAAGAAGAAGGAACTTGTGAATACGTATATGTGAAAGTTTGTAAACGATCTTTTTCATGAAGTGCTAGCTGAAAGCGAGATGGATGCAAAAACTCTTTTTCTGTCTGTTTCAAAATGACAGATACACCATAGAGGGTAAAGAAAATGCTTATTTCTATGAAGGATAGGATGTACACTGATTCAATAATAAACTCTAACTCCATCACGCGCTCACCTCATTTCATCTCCGTTTTACTTTCATTACGTTTACGAAGATAAAAAAGTTTCATTAAATTTGAAGGGAAGCTTTAGCTTTTTCCGCTACTGCGTTTGCGACAGCTTCTACAACTCGACGGTCAAATGGATGTGGAATAATATAGTCTTCGTGTAAATCGTTTGAATCAATGAGTGAAGCAATAGCCTTGGCGGCACTTAATTTCATTTCTTCCGTTATTTTCGTTGCTTGAACTTGTAATGCACCTTTAAAAATACCTGGAAAAGCGAGAACGTTATTGACTTGATTTGGATAATCAGAGCGACCGGTTCCAATAATTCGAGCACCAGCTTCTTTTGCTTCTTCTGGCATAATTTCTGGATCTGGATTCGCCATCGCAAAAACGATTGGGTCGTTGTTCATATTGCGAATCATTTCCTTCGTTAAAGCCCCCTTAATCGAAACGCCGATAAATACATCTGCCCCTTTTATGACATCTTTTAACGTTCCAGCCTGACCGGTAGGATTTGTTTTTTCGGCCAGCTCTCGTTTACAATCATTCATGCCGTATGGACGATTTTGGTAGATTGCGCCTTTAGAATCACAGACGATAATCTCCTTTACGTTCATCTGTAGAAGCAAATTAGTTATGGCAATGCCTGCGGCTCCTGCTCCATTAATAACGACTTTAATGGTAGAGAAAGACTTGTTTACAAGCTTAAGGCCATTGAGTAGAGCTGCAATGGTGACTATTGCTGTTCCGTGCTGATCATCGTGAAACACTGGAATAGGTAATTCTTCTTTTAGACGCTCTTCAATGTAGAAACATTCCGGTGCTTTTATATCTTCTAGGTTAATCCCACCATACGATGAGTGAATGAGCTTTACAGTTTCAATTATTTTTTCTGGATCATCTGTATTAATACAGATTGGTACTGCATTAAGGCCTGCGAATTCTTTTAGAAGAAGCGCTTTACCTTCCATTACAGGTAGTGAAGCGGCTGCACCGATATTTCCAAGTCCTAAAACAGCACTTCCATTTGTAACGACCGCGACAGTATTTTTCTTCATTGTGTAATCATACATGACGCGTTCGTTTTCATGGATTTCCCGACAAGGTGCTGCAACTCCTGGTGAATAAAGTAAGCTTAAGTCTTCAATGCTACGAATTGGTTGTTTCGAAATTGTTTCAAGCTTCCCGCCTAGTGATCGATGAAGTTCGAGTGCTCTTTCGTTTAATGATTTCATTTAATCCGCCCCTTTAAACTTAACTGTATTAATACAGAATTAATAATTAATATGTATTATATAACAGTAGTCCGAGTTTGTGAAACCTTTTTTGAAAAAATTTTAGGTGATGATTGAATTTTGTTTTTCTATAAAAATATGAAAGTTTAAACTTTCATATTTTCAAGAGTTTTAATTGGTATTTTAAGAGAGTGGTAGATAAAATGAGTTTAGCTTATGAAGAAATGGAGAATTGATTATGACTGCAGAGCGCTTTTTTACTCATCCACTTGGCATCGTTTTTTCCGCAGTGCTCGCCACTTTTTTATGGGGAAGTGCGTTTCCGTTTATAAAATTAAGTTACGATTTACTTGATATCCAATCAAATGAAATTGGAGAGCAAATATTATTTGCTGGTTACCGGTTTTTCTTAGCGAGCATGTTGATTTTTATTTTCTTTTTGGTGATGAAAAAAGAAATGCGTTTTAAGCGAGAAACGCTTCAGCCAATCATGAAGATTGGTTTCTTTCAAACGTTGCTTCAATATGTTCTTTTTTATATCGGTTTAAGTTTGTCCACTGGAATGCAAGGGTCGATTATTGCTGGAGCGACATCCTTCTTCCAAATGGTATTAGCCCATTTTATGTATGCGGATGATCGATTGAATCGCCGGAAAACGATTGGATTAATTGTAGGTTTTTCTGGAGTCATCGCCGTTAACTTAACGAAAGGGGATTTTCAATTAAATTTCGGGCTCGGTGAGCTGTTGTTGCTTCTCGCTATGCTTTCTGGAGGGTTTGGAAATATATTAGCGAAAGAAGGAGCAAAGAAGATGGAAGTCTCGTACTTAACATCGTATCAAATGCTTGTTGGTTCACTGGGACTACTCATTATTGGAATTGTGCAGGTAGGCTTCTTTCCGTTTTCGTTTCAAACCGGGTCATTTTTAGCTTTATTGTATCTTTCCTTCCTATCGGCAGCCGGGTTTATTTTATGGAATAATGTGATGAAATACAACCAAGTTGGAAAAGTGTCCATATACATGTTCTTAGTTCCTGTCTTCGGCGTCTTCTTAAGCGCGATGATCCTAAGAGAAGAGCTTCATCAATTTGTCTTAATTGGACTAGCCCTTGTTACAGCGGGGATTTTTATCGTTAATAGACCAAAAAAATAATTTAATAAAAGTGACAAAGAGTGTCTAAATACCGAGATTGAATGACTTTTAGACACTCTTTTTTTGGTTGAATCTTCATCAGGGAATGTTAAAATATGTATAATTAGAAGCTGTTGTGTATGTCGATTTTTTACAAGGCTGTTTTCGAATAGATTGTTGCTTTTTCAGTCATTTTTAAAGTGAATGCTGAACATTGCGCTCCAGACACTTGCTTTCCTCTACATCCCGCAGTAGTCACGTGTCTTCCGCTCCATGTACTAAAGCAACAATCCTCTAGAAAAGAGCCTTTTACAAAAAGTTACGGAGGATGCTATGGAAGGATTACTAAGTATACCACTATTTTTACTCTTGATATATATGATTTCAAGAGTTGCCCATTTTTTTCATTTTACGCGAAAGAAGTTAGAAGAAATTGACCAAAAGCTCGAAGAAATCAAGAATCGCTTGCCATGATTGAAACTTAAAAAGACGGGTTGTGGTTCAATGACATTCGTATTCCAAGTGCTTATGTGGTCTGGCATCATCTTTTTAAATCCGAACAAATGGGAAAAACTAAAAGATTAAGGATTGAAAAAGCTACCCACTCCAAGTTTGAGGGGGTAGCTTTCTTCATTGTTGTTACAGAAAGTTTAAGTTCAGTAAAGTGTTAACGTATTCTCTTTATAGTTTTTTTGTGTCTAGCTCCAAGCGCCTTCAGCTCGGGTCGCTTCGCACCTACTGTGGCGACGGAAGCCTCTTCGCAGGTACTCCAGTCCCCTTCGCGCTTTTTCGCTTTTCTTAAACGCGATTTTGGATGAGTTGCTGAATTTGTTGGATGGTATGTTGAATTTCAGGTGATTGTTTATGTTTGGATTTGTATGCTAAGTAAATTTGGTTCGTGACGGACATGTCGTCAAATAATCGTTTTATTTCATCGTTTTTAGTGAGCATGTAGGTTGGAAGCAGACTAATTCCAGCTCCTTTTTGAATGGCTTCCAGTATTAAATGCAAGTTTGGAAATACGAATTGTGGATTAATTTGTGGTCGTTTTTTAAAATATTCACGCCAAAATCTTCGAATGATCGGTAATTCTAGGCCATAGCTTAACCACGGTTGTGCAACTAGCCAATTTTCGATGTCAGATAAAGTGTCGAAGGTTGGCGCTGGATAATCTTTTCGTCCAACAAGAACAAATTCTTCCTCATAAAGTGAAACGTAGTCGATACCTGCCGATTGAAATCGTTTTGGTGTAATAATGATATCGGCTTTATCGTCTTGTAATAGGGTTAAGAGTTCCTCAGCAGTCCCATAATAGGCAACAATGCGTGATTCAAATGCCTCGAAGTTGGGCACAATCCATTCTTTAAAAAATTCAAGAGTAGATCCTAATCTTATAGTTGGTAATAAAGGAGTTGAACTTGCTTTTAAATCCAACGTTTTCTCTTCTAATGCTTCGATTAAAGGGGCGAGTTTTGAGTATAATTCCTTTCCTTTTTCAGTTGGGATAAGCTTTCGGGCTGTTCGAGTGAATAGCTTTTCGCCTACCTCTGTTTCTAAGGCTGCGAGGTGTTGACTCATCGCAGGCTGTGTCATAATGCGTGCTTTAGCAGCTTCCGACACGGAACGGTATTTATAGATTGTTATGAAAGATCGGTACCATTCAAAATCAACCAATGAACGATTCTCCTTTTTATCCAATTCATGTCCTTTTTATATGTATGGAAATTATACCAAACCGATATAAAAAGAGTAAGTAGAGGAAAATTCGTCTTCCTAAAACTTTTCCATTAAAATAGGAGAGGTATTCAAGTTTTGAGGTGGTAAGGAATGATTCGTGTATTAGTGGTAGATGATGATGCGTATATTCGAGAGCTTTTAGCTCTTTATATGCGTAACGAAGGATATACCGTATTAGAAGCGGAAAATGGAGAGGAAGCCCTACACATTTTAGAAAAAGAAAAAGTGAACATTGCGATAATAGATATTATGATGCCGAAAATGGATGGCTATGAACTTTGTGAAGATATACGTACATACTACGATATTCCTATCTTAATGGTCACTGCAAAAGGAGAGACGGATAGCAAAGTGAAAGGGTTCCAATCTGGGACGGACGATTACATCGTCAAACCGTTTGAGCCGGTCGAATTGGTCATGCGAGTTAAAGCTTTATTGCGCAGGTACCAAGTACATGAATCGAAAAAGCTCATTCTTGGCCCCGTCGTTTTAGATTCGAACACAAATGAGATGGTGATTCATGAACAGACGACGATGTTGCCGTTGAAAGAATTTGAATTGCTTTTCTTATTAGGAAGCTATAAAGACCAAATTATGACACGCCAATCGTTAATTGAAGGGGTTTGGGGCATGGATTTTGATGGGGATGAGCGAACATTAGATGTCCATATTAAGCGCCTTCGTGACAAATTAAAACGAGTGGACTCATCCGTTCGCATTGTGACCGTTCGTGGAGTAGGGTACCGGCTTGAGGTGCAATCATGATGAAAGTAAAAACGTTATATGTGCAAATGATCATGGCCTTTTTATTTGCGATTATCATAAGCATGGTGTTTTCCTTTTTTATCGGGAAGTATTTTTATGAAAAAAGTATAAGTAAAGAAATGAACAGTTTCTTATCGAAGTCAGTGAATTTAATTCATGTCATTGCAGAGAAAGGTGATGAACAGCTTGTTTACGATTATATAAAAGAATCGCCTACATTTGGTTATAAAGCTGTTCTATATAAGCAAGACACGGATGAAGTGGTTGTGAAATCCGCTAATGAAACATGGGAAATTGAAGAAGAAGTAGTCGACCGTGTCTTAGCGGGAGAGGAGTTTAAGCAATCTGATTTTCCACGAAACTTATATGTTGGTGTTCCGTTTCAAATGAACGGAACGAACTATGCCTTATTTGTCGGCATGAATTTAGAAATGTTAGCAGTTCGGATTCAGAATCTGGTTTTCACTATTTTGGCCAGTATTCTCTTTTTTGGAACCTTAATGTTTATAGTGACCACGCACTTTATTGTAAAACCCATTCGAGAGCTGACAAAAGGAACGAAAAAAGTAGCAACTGGTGATTTCAAGGTGGAAATTGAATCGAACCGAAATGATGAACTAGGAAATTTAACGAGAAGCTTCAATGATATGGCGAAAAGTTTGAGCCAGCTGGAAGAGATGCGGCAACAATTCGTCTCCAATGTATCCCATGAAATCCAATCACCGCTCACATCCATTAAAGGATTTGCTAGAGCGTTAAAAGATGGCGTGATCGAGAAAGAGGAAGATCAAAAGCGTTACTTGTCCATCATCGAAAAAGAAAGTAAACGTCTGTCTGTTTTAAGTCAAAACTTATTAAAGCTCGCAACACTTGATTCGGATCAACCTCCTTATTCTCCAAAGGAATTCCGTTTGGACGAGCAATTGAGACGAGTAGTTATTGCATTAGAACCACAGTGGAAGGAGAAAAATCATTCGGTCCAACTTCAACTTGCTCCCGTGAATTATGTAGGGGATGAAGATCAATTAGAACAAGTATGGGTCAATATCCTTTCAAATGCGATTCAATATACGAAAGATGGCGGCGTTATCCAATTAAAATTGGAACAGAAAAAAGAGGTGGTCGTTCAAATAAAAGATAATGGAATTGGTATTTCGAAAGAAGACCAGACCCGTATTTTTGAACGTTTCTATAAAGTCGATAAGGCCAGAACAAGAAAAGAAGTGGGTGGGAATGGACTCGGCCTATCCATTGTGAAAAAAATTATCCAACTTCATCGCGGTCAAATTGAGATAGATAGTGAGGTAGGGGAAGGTTCGACATTTACCGTTACTCTTCCACAAACGAACGATTCATTTTGAAATGATTCAAAGTGAATCGTTTTTCTTTGTTGTTACAGATTGTTTAAGTTCAATAAAGTGTTAAAGTATTCTCTTTACAGTTTTTTTGGTGTCTAGCTCCAAGTGCCATCAGCTCGGGTCGCTTCGGCCTTTTCTTAAAGAGATTTACTTGTTCATATTCAGTTCACATTCCTTTCGTATAGTGTTGTTGAGACAGAGCGAAAGGAGACATAATATGAAGTTTTTGACAAGATTTAGTTTGAAAAATACGATTGCGATAAGCATTTTAACTATTCTTGTGTTAGTGGGTGGTTTGTTTTCATCCCAGTCAATCAAAGTTGAAACGTTTCCAGATGTCACGTTTCCGGGATTAATGGTTCAAACCGTATATCCAAATGCTTCAACTGAAGAGATTGAAGAAAGTGTAACCGATCCGTTGGAAGAAGCATTAATGAACCTTGAAGATTACGATGCCATCTCTAGTACATCGAGTGAGAATATTTCTTTTATCAATGTGACGTTTTCGTTTGACCAAGATGTGGACGAAATGAAAACAGAAGTAGAGTCTTTAATTAATCAAGTGGCTCTTCCAGACGATGCTGAGGTTTCGGTTGAAACATTTTCTCCGAATGATACGCCAGTTTATCAAGTAGCTGTTTCAGCAGAAGACTTTTCCTCTTTACAAGAAGATCTTCTTGACCGAATTGTTCCAGATTTAGAGGCGACAGAGGGCGTGGCAAGTGTAAATGTTACGGGCGTTGAAGAACAAAACATCGTCATCGTCGTTGATGAAGAAGAAGCCGCGAAATATGGATTGAATTTATCAACCATTCAAGAAGCAATTGAAGCGAAAGAATACAAGATTCCCGTTGGGACATGGGATCACAACGGCAACTCGATTCCTCTACAAATGAAAGGAAATTTAGCTGATGTAGAAGCGATAGAATCGATCGAAATCCCTTTACAAAGCCAGGTTCAAATGATGCCGAATGCTCCTCAGTCTCAGCAATTAGGTCCAGCTGTCGTCAAGCTTTCAGACATTGCGAATGTCGAAGTCGAAACTAGTCGTACAGAAATCTCTCGCTTTAACGGGGAAGATAGCGTCTTAATTGGTGTGCAAAAAGCACCGGATGCTAATACGGTTGATGTTGTAACAAAAGCAAAAGAGTTATTAGATGAAAAAACAGAAGGGAAAGATTACGAGTTTTATACCGTATTTGACCAAGGACAAGAAGTTGAAAAGTCGATTTCCGCCTTGTTGAAAGAAGGGGGATACGGAGCTTTATTTACTGTCATCGTCATTTTACTTTTCCTTCGAAACGTACGTGCAACCATTATTGCAATCATTTCTTTACCTGTTTCGATTTTAGGAACGATCTCGTTACTTGATTATTTCAATTACACATTAAATATTATGACTTTAGGTGGAATGGCTGTAGCGGTTGGACGAATTGTGGATGACAGTATCGTTGTAATCGAAAATATATACCGCTGGAAGCAGCAGCATCCGAATATGAGTCATAAAAAGCTAGTGTTTGAAGCGACGAAAGAAGTAATGGGACCAATTACTTCATCTACCATTGCAACGTTGATTGTCTTTTTACCTTTAGCACTGGTTGGAGGAATTTTAGGTGAGTTTTTCCGTCCGTTTAGTTTAGCGGTCGTGTTCTCGATTACTATCTCGTTACTCGTTTCAGTCATGCTCATTCCGGTATTAGGAAATACTTTCTTTAAAAAAGTAAAGCATGTTGAAAAAACGAATAAAGGATATGGTTTTTATAAAAACTTTCTAAAACGTTCGATGAAGAAAAAAGGAATTGTCTTTACCCTTGCGATTGCTTTATTAGTTGGTTCAGTAGGTGTCGTTCCGTTTTTAGGCGTAACGTTTTTACCGACGGGTGAATCTAAAGTATTTCAAGCTGAATTAACGTTACCAAATGATGTCACCTTAGTTCAAACGAATGAACTAGCGACTGAAATTGAAGAGCATTTAACGTCACAAGAAGATGTGGCATTTAGTCAAGTAACCATTGGAATTCCTAGTATGAATCAAATGCCTGGCACCTTGGCGAAAACGGATGAAAATATCGCTCGCTTTACAATCGAATTGGAAGAAGGCGTATCATTTAATGATTCGATGAAGACATTTGAAGAAGAGATTCTTGCGATTGCACAAAAACAATACGCAGATGCAACAATTAAAGTGGAAGAAATTCAACAGGAAGGTCCTCCTGGAGGAAATACGATTGAGCTTCAACTTTACAGTGATGATTTAGAACAATTAAGAACAGCTTCTAAGCAAGTGGAAGAACTGTTAGCCGAAGATACTCGGTTAAAAAATGTTTTAAATAATATGGAAGAAACGGATGAAAAATTTGTCTTCACTTTAAACGAGGAAGGCGAACGACTACAAGTTAGCCCATTCCAAATTGTTTCTGTCGTGAACGACCGAATTACAGAGGTTGACGGTGGAACACTCACCCTTACAGACGGAGAATGGGATGTAACAATTAAGTATAATGAAACACTCGATTCAAAAGAAGAACTAGAAGAACTACCTATTTCTACAATAGAAGGGGTTAAAGAGTTAAAAGAAGTTGTAACAATTGAGACGGAAGAGACACCACTTTCCATCAAACATCAAGACGGGAAAACGGCAGCAACCGTATCTGCTACCATCATCGGGAACGATACGACGAAAGTAACAAGTGAAGTGATGAAAGAAATTGATTCACTTACACTCCCACGTGATGTAGAGTATGAGTCAACGGGTGGCATGGAGATGATTACAGATGGATTCCAAGATTTAGGTCTTGCGATGCTAGCAGCTATCTTTCTTGTCTTTATCGTCCTAAGTGTAACTTTTGGTGGCTTTGTTTCACCGATGGTTATCTTATCCTCTTTAATTTTCGTACCGATCGGCTCATTAACAGCTCTATTAATAACAGGACAACCGTTATCGATGAGTGGAATGATTGGGATGTTAATGTTAATTGGAATCGTCGTCACTAACGCAGTCGTCTTGCTCGACCGAGTGGAATCGAACCGCAAACAAGGATTACCGTTAGAAGATGCAATTGTTGAGGCATCTGTCACGCGACTACGTCCTATTTTAATGACGGCGATGGCTACGATATTTGCGCTCATTCCACTAGCCATGTCGAATGAAAGTACAGGTCTTATTTCAAAAGGTCTCGCGATAACTGTAATCGGTGGATTAACAACGTCAACCTTATTAACACTAATCTTTATTCCTGTGCTCTATCATGCAGTCGGAAAGAAACGAAAACTAGATACAGAAGAGCTTTAATTAAAGAACACCCTCCAAAAAATTTGGGGGGTGTTTTAATTGAAGAGAAGTTAATCTGTTGATATTGTTGTGTTGTTCCGTGCATATAGGTTGATTTATTCATCAGTTCTGGCTGGTTTATTCATCAGTTTAGTTGATTTGTTCATCAGTTCCGCTGGTTTATTCGTCAGTTTAGTTGATTTGTTCATCAGTTCCGCTGGTTTATTCATCAGTATAGCTGATTTATTCATCATTTCCTCCATATTATCCATCAGTTCGCGTCTCTTATCTTCATTTCCCGTCCCTCCCAATGTAGTAAAACCAATTTATGATTATATGAAACTTTTGGAAAATTTGATTCGTAATAGTTAGTGAGGTGATGAATATGAGTTTTGTTCTATTTTTAATATTTATAATCATTGTTGTTGGGTTAGGAATTGGCCATTCTCAAGGAACGAAATCGAGTAGGAACGGTCATGTTTCGAATCATAGTTTGATGATGCATAACCATTATACGAATCATGATGGGGGTAATTCTGATTCTGGTGGAAGCTGTTCAGGGGGAGACTTTAGTGGCGGCGGAGATGCTGGATGCTAAATTAGGAATCAATTATTAGAATGAAAATGGAGTGTAATATATGGATTTGGAGCGATTAACACCGAAGCGGCGATTATCAAAAGATGCTGTGAGTATGTGGAAGGTAAAAGGATTAATTGAAAATGGGATCGGGATTTTTGTCTTGATGGTTCTTTATGCCGTACATGTTTATTTTTCTTGGAAGGCATGGATTGGGTGGATTATTCTCGTGTTAATAGGCATTACGTTTTTGGGTGCCATTTGGGACATATTTATCCGACCTAATCTTTTATATAAACATTGGCGTTTTGACTTAGATCGTGAGTATCTTCAATTAAAATATGGTGCAATTCGTGAAAGACATGAAATTATTCCGATGACGAAAATTCAGTCCGTGATAACGAAGGAAGGTCCGTTATTAAGAAAGTATTCGCTTTGTACGATTGAGATTGAAACGATGGGGTCTTCACATGGGATTCCAGCTTTGCCGAAAGACGTTGCCTTACAAGTTCGGAATGAAATTGCCTATTATGCGAAAGTGAAGGAGGAAGATGAATGAATCAACGATTAAAACGATATCATCCCCTCCTTATCATATGGAAGATTTTCGGTATTATCAAAGATTTATTTATTATCGGCCTTATTTTATTTGTCATCCAAAGGAATTCGGAATCTATGTGGATTCAATACGGAAGGATAGGCTTTTTCTTGCTAGTTGGTGGGGGAATTTTACTAGAAGTGCTTAAATGGTTCAAAGAGAGGTATGAGTGGGACGAACAGGCATTTCATCTTTATGATGGGATAGTTATTCGATCGAAGCGAACCGTTCCGTTTCGAAAAATAGAAAACATAAATGAGCATGCAACTTTCTTTCATAAAATGTTTGGCGTCACTTCCGTTAAGTTTGAAACGGGTATGCAAGGTTCCGAGGCAGCAGTCGAGTTCCCTGTCATAAGTAAGCAAGAACTAAAAGAGCTGAAGAAAATAGTCAATTCAGGTAAACAGGAATCAAATGAAGAGGAAGAAAAAGAAGAACAAGTAGAAATAGTAGAGGAGTCCACGGTTCACTTTAAGCCTAAGTCGAAGGATTTAGTAAAAGCCTCTTTTACTTCCTTTAGCTTTTTCTTCATCATTCCATTTGGCTTAACCATTTATTCGCAGTTGGAGGAACTCCTTCCCGTTAGTGATAAAGTGTTAGGAATTTGGGGTCAACTGAGTGACTCACCTGTGAAACTTTTCATTACTGTACTCGTCTTAGTATGCGTGGCCATCCTTTATGGGCTGGTTCGAACGTTTTTTAAATATGGGAATTATGAAATTTTGTCGGACGAGGAGTTCATTTACATTAAAAAAGGAATCCTTGATGAATCACGCTATTCTATCGCAAAATCTAACATCCAAGCTATCGAAGTGAAGCAGCCATGGATTAAAAAAATGTTCAATTACGTGGAGATTCATATAATTTCTGTGGGAGAATTAGAAATCGAAGATCAAACAACACTGACGACCATCTATCCATTTCTCCCTCGTCAAAAAGCGTATGCGTTAATAGAAGAGCTATTACCTAAATATCAAGTGAAAGAACAATTGGAAAGACTGCCACGGAAGGCTTTATGGATGAAGTTATTTCGACCGAGCTGGTTTTGGGTCATTGCAACAGGATTGTTGTATTATTTCAAGCCGTCTATTTTTAAGTTCGAAATTCATTGGGCAATATTATCAACGGTACTGTTAGGTTTGGTTATTGCGTACCGGATGTTAAGTTTTTATTATACTCGCTACTTAATTTCCGATCACTTTGTGTACTTCCAATCGGGTGTATTTACGACAAATCTATTCTTATCAAAGCGAGAAAAAGTTATTGAAGTCAATGTCGAAAGGGGACCGTTACAGAAACGATTAGGTCTTGCCTCCATCAAGACGACCAATCGTGGAAAACCAATTCACGAGGTTCGCATTCAAGACGTGCCCTATGAAGTAGCGACGAATTTTTTACAATGGTATTTAAATCGGGTAAAAGATGTTAAGGTCTTAACAGAAGAAACAGATAGTTCACCTTTTCATAATGAAGTGAAAGGATTAACATCATAGTTTGACAGCTATCTAGAAGAGAAGGGGTATAGTATGGACATTTTATGGACTTCTTTCATCATCGGAATAAGTCTATTCCTTTTATGGCAAGTATTGTTCATTCTTCCGACGAAATGGTTTAAAGTTGAACGAATACAATGGAGCAGTCACGAAAAGAAAAAAATAATCCAAATTAGTGACCTTCATATTCGTAACATGCGGGTACCGCTCTCAAAGATTCAACAGCTTATAAAACGAGAACGACCTGATTTCATCTTTTTAACCGGCGATTTCATCGATCGTAACGAACAAGAGCTTCCGAAATTGAGAGAATTCTTGCAAATGATTAAAGAAACAAATGTTGAGAGTTATGCTGTGTTAGGGAATCATGACCGGCATTTAACCAATCTTGAATTACTTGAAAATCTATTCCAAGCACACGATATAAGGTTATTAAAGAATGAGTTTGTCGAGAAAGAGGATTGTATCATCGTAGGGATTGATGATTACGGAAGAGGACATCATGATCTTGAAAAGAGCTTTGCGTTTACTAATCCGAGCGGGAAAGATGTTCTAGTGTTGACGCATGACCCTAATATTTTAAATGAGTTTGAACAGAACTTTTCTGTTTTCGTTGCCGGTCATTTGCACGGTAAACAGGTCAATATTCCGTATTTCTTTCATTTTGTTGATATGGGGGAGCTTCCGAAGAAAGGGATCTACAAAGGAAAGTATGAGACGGAAAGAGGACCGATTTATATTTCAAAAGGAATTGGTCAGTCTCATCTTAATTTTCGTTTTCTCGTTCGAAGTGAGATTACGATTCATGAGTTAGGAGGATCGTGAGAGTGGAAATTTCACTTATTCGACATGGTCAATCTCTTTTTCAAGAGAAGGAAAAAATAACAAATGTTCAATTTATAGATTGGGTGAAAGGCTATGACGAACATGGAGTGGTTCAAGAGAAACAATACCCAAAGGAAACGATCGACCGAATAAAACAGTCGAACATCATCATCACGAGCGATTTAATTCGGTCAAAGGAGTCAGCTACCTATCTATTACCTAATGGCACTTTCACCTCCAATTCCTTATTTCGTGAAGTAGAGCTTCCGGTATCCAAGCGCAAGTGGATGGGAATGAGATTGAAGCCGTCCGTATGGCTCGTAATCTATCGAATTTTATGGGTTCTCGGTTATTCGAATGAGTGTGAATCCTATCATGAAGCAAAACTACGTGCGAGAAAAGCATCCGAAAACCTTATCGAACTTGCGAGTAAGCATGAGAGAGTTTCCCTTGTTGGTCATGGAATTTTTAATCGGTTGATTGCGAAAGAGTTACAGGTGCAAGGATGGGAAGGGATGAGAAAATTTAGCTCGAAGCATTGGAGTTGTACGACCTATCGTAAGGTAGGTTAGAAGCATAAGAGGATAAGATGCAAATCACCCCAGCATTTTTTTATTGCTGGGGTGAAGTTTATGCTTTTTTGATTAATAAGTAAATGAAATAAGGGGCGCCAAACAATGCGGCTACGATTCCTGCAGGAAGGCCGTCTGGCTCTAAAATATTTCGTCCAATCGTATCGGCTAGTAGTAAAAGCCATCCCCCAATGAAGATTGTAATCGGAAGGTTCAATTGATGTCTTGGTCCGACTAACGATTTCGCTAAATGAGGTGCCATTAATCCAATGAAGGAGATTCCACCTGAAATAGATACGGATGAAGCGGCTAGGCCAACGGCAACTAGTAATAAAATCATTCGTTCTTTTTGGAGGTTAACTCCAACCCCAATCGAAACGGGCTCGTTGACAGATAAAAGATTTAATGGTTGAGCCTTCATAAACGAAATTGGCACTAGAAATATGAGCCATGGTAATAGGGCGAGGACGAACGGCCAATCTGCTCCCCATATGTTACCCGTTAACCATTTCGCAATAAAATCGACTTTTTGGCGCTCCGCAGAAGAAATTAAGACTATCATCGCCCCTGAGAGAGCCATTGAAAACCCAACACCGACTAACACAAGTCGAATTGGTTGAATACCCTTTCCTTTCTCATAAGAAAACACATAAATGGAAAAGGCGGTTAACAGTGCACCGATAAAACCGATAAATGGGAGCATATAAACAAACGAACCAGCATCAATAGGGAAGAACAGAAAGAATATCGTAATGCCAACACCTGCACCTGCATTAATTCCGATTATGCCAGGGTCTGCTAAATCATTTCGCGTAACTCCTTGTAATATTGCCCCGGAAAGAGCTAAAGCCATTCCACATAAGATTGTGATGAAAATTCGTGGCAAACGAATGGAAAAGAGTACAAACTCTTCTTTAAATGTTCCATTGCCAAGAATCGTTGGAATGATTCGATCATAAGAAACTGAAGAATATCCGATTCCTAAACTTATAATTGCAGTAGCAATTACTAAAAAGATACTTGTGAATAAAATCATCCGTTGCTTTTTAATTAATTGAGAATGAATCATCCGAAATTTCTTCCTCCTTTACGAACTAATAGAAGGAAAAATGGGAGTCCAATCAAAGAGACAATTGCAGCTACTGGTGTCTCATACGGGGCATTTATCGTTCTCCCAAGCGTATCAGCCATTAGCATGAAGGCTGCTCCTATGACAGTGGACATTGGGATAATTGCCCGGTAGTCGGTTCCAACTATTGCTCTTACAATGTGAGGAATCATCAATCCAACAAAAGTTAAGTTACCAACCAATGCGACAGAGGCTCCAGCAAGTAAAACCATAACAATAAACAATATCGTTTTGATTCGTCTAATATTTTGACCGAGACCGACAGCTAGCTCTTCGTTCAAGCTAAGAATGGTTAGTGGCTTTGCTAAACATAATGCGATGATAATTCCAATGATAATAAAAGGGGAAATGACTTGTAGCTGTGTCCAAGTCGTTCCAATCATTCCACCTGCCGTCCACATCGAAACTTCTTTTGAGATTTTAAAATAAAGTCCAATTCCTTCCGCAATAGCCGTTAAAAATGCGGATATGGCAGCGCCAGCTAAAACGATACGGAAAGGAGAGAACCCTCCTTTTTTGATTGAGCTAATCCCAAGAACGAGGAATGCGCCAAACGCTGCTCCGATCATACAAATAATCATGATGGAAAAATAGTTCGTAAACGGTAGAAGCGCAATGGAAATAGCTAAAGTCACATTTGCTCCTGCTGTTAACCCTAGTAAACCAGGATCGGCCAGTGGATTCCGTGTCAGTCCTTGCATAATGGCCCCAGAAACCGAAAGCGCTGCTCCTACTAACATTGCAGCAATCTCTCGTGGGAGACGAATTTCTCGTATCATCATAGCTTGATCGGATACGGTGGAAGAGGAAAGTGCTGCCCACACATCGTTAATAGATGTGTTAGCAGCACCGAATATCATCGATACGATGAATGCCAAAACGAATATAATGGTCCCACCTACAAATTTGATTGAATAGGGTAATGTTCGCTTAGTTTTCGTCATATCTAATCATCTTTCCGATTTTATTGTAAAAAAGCATTTTCAAAGAATTCTAGTTGGAACTCAAGTGTTAATGGATCATTAAAGTAGAATTCTTTTGCATTAACTTCGAATACACGGTTGTTTTGGACAGCTGGGATGTTTTTGTATGTTTCTGTTTCTTGGAATGAATTATCAGTATCCGGGTTTTTACTTATGATCATATAATCGCCCGCAAACTCTGGTAATACTTCTGTCGAAAGAGCATAGTAGCCCGGTTCAAGAGCCATTTCCTTCACTTTCTCTGGCATGTTTAAGCCCATCGCTTGATAAAGAATTTCTGTTCCTCGTCCCCAGTTATCACCGAAAACATATAATTGTTTGTCAAAGTTTTCGATGACGGATACTGTAGCTTCTTCACCAATTTTCTCTTTAATTTGTTGTCCGACTTCTGCAGTTTGTTTCTTAAATTCTTCTACCCAAGCGGTTGCTTCTTCTTCTTTGTTTAGTAGTTTTCCAATTTCGATATGCTGTTCAAGGTAATCATACTTACCATATGTAAACGTAACTGTTGGAGCAATTTCACTCAATTTATCTACGTTTTGAATGGAAGATAGACCGATAATTAAGTCTGGATTTAGCTCAATAATTTTTTCAATATTTTCATCAGATACTTCTTCCACGTCTTTTAAGTCTTCTTCCCAGCGCGGATTCATTTTCGACCATGCATCCACGCCGACTAAGTTGACATCTAACGCCATTACATTTCCGGCAAATGAGGATAATACGATGACACGTTGTGGATCGCTAGGTACCTCAACAGGTCCGTTTTCTGATTGGTACGTAATCGTTTCGCTTGTTTCGTTTGTTGATTCGGTAGACTGCCCTTCATTGCTTGTGCAGGCACTAAGAATGAGAACTAGTAAGAGCGTAAAGGGAATCATTGCTTTCTTGAATAGTAGTTTCATGTTGTTCCTCTCCTTTAAGTAAATGATAAGTCATACACATCGGTTTATTGGTTCTTGGATCACGACCGATTAAAGCGTCGATTTGAAACACTTTGCGAAGAACTTCTTGTGTAATGACTTCTTCGCTTGTCCCTGCCTTAACGATTTGGCCATCTTTTAAGGCAATAATGTAGTCAGAAAACCGAGCAGCATGGTTTAAATCGTGGAGCACCATGACAATGGTTCGTTCTTCTTTTTGGTTTAAATTCGCTAGAAGCTCTAGCACTTCGAGCTGGTGGGCCATATCTAAATAAGTAGTTGGCTCATCAAGGAAAATCATCTCAGTCTCTTGAGCAAGAGCCATAGCAATCCATACCCGCTGTCGTTGTCCTCCTGAAAGGGAATCAATCGGTGCATATTTAAAATCGAGTGTTCCGGTGGATTCCATAGCCCACTCAATGACTCCATAATCTTTCTTGGTTAAACGCCCGAACCCACGTTGATACGGATAACGTCCATAAGAAACAAGCTCACCAACCGTTAATCCTTGAGGACCTTCAGGTGTTTGTGGTAGAATGGCCATTTTTTGTGCTAACGCTTTCGTATTAATCGACGAGATATTCTTCCCATCTAAAACGATTGAACCAGATTGGTGGGGGATAATCCGTGACATAGCTTTAAGTAGTGTTGATTTCCCGCACCCATTAGGGCCAATGATTGTCGTGATTTTCTTAGCCGGAATTTGAATGCTCAAATCCTTTACAATTAACCGATCTCCATAACCAACTTGTAAATCCTCAGTATAAAGGCGATGCATGAAGGAATGCCTCCTATTTAATGATAATGATTATCAATGTCGTTACATTAGAACTATATCGTGATTAAATGGAGATGTCAATAAGAAATTGAAAATGATTATCAATGATAATAGGTGAGGAAAGAAGAAAAACCTAGGAAAAAAATTCCTAGGTTTCACGTTATTTATTGTTACAGAAAGTTTAAGTTCAATAAAGTGTTAAAGTATTCTCTTTACAGTTTTTTTTGGTGTCTAGCTCCAAGCGCCATCAGCTCGGGTCGCTTCGGCCCTGCTGTGGAGACGGAAGCCTCCTCGCAGGTCCTCCAGCGCCCTTCGCCTAAGAACTTGCGCTTTTTCTGTGAAAATAAAAATTACCTATGAGCTGAATGATCAATCATGATAGGTAGATGGTAGAAAGGAAACCCCGGGGAGAATAAATTTTCATGTCCGGGGTGTGAGTGTAAAATCATGTATGTTTCTTAAAAGGTAAAGAGGATAAAAAACAATCCGGTTAGGACGTAAAAGGTAGCTTTTAATTTTCGTAAATGAGCATATTCTAAAATTCCACTCGTAATGAGCAATATCCCGGCTAAATCGAAAGTGGTTTGTATGTCCGTCTTTCAAAAGGAAAAGAAGTGAAGAAACCTAAAAAATTGATAACCGATGCCACTAATTTTTCTATAACGGAGAGAACGGTTTGAGTCATTGTAATCCGCCTTAAGCCTTTCCGTTCCATTCGTTTAAAAATTGTTCCAAAAAATCGACCATGTAGGCGTGCCTTTTTTCAGCGATTGCTTTTGAGGAGGGCAAATTCATTCGATCTTTCAGTAATAACAGTTTTTCATAGAAGTGGTGAATGGTCGTTGTTTTGGCTTTTTTATATTCTTCAAATGTCTGGTGGTAAGTCGGCTCAAAGGTGGGGTTATACATTTCTTGATGAGCAAATCCTCCGTAGGCAAATGCGCGTCCAATTCCTATCGCTCCAATGGCATCCAATCGGTCGGCATCTTGAACAATCATACCTTCTAACGTATTCATAACAGACTTCGTTCCCGCTCCTTTGAAGGACAAATGCTCAATAATGGAGCAAATATGAGCAATTCTCTCTTCCTCGATAGGGAGTGAAGTCATCCACTCGCGAGCTAAGCGAGGTCCTACTGATTCGTCTCCGTAATGAAATTTCCAATCACCGATATCATGAAGTAATGATGCCATTTCAACGACAAATTGATCAACGTTTTCATGTGCACTTATGTGAAGAGCATTTTTCCAAACGCGATAAATATGCCACCAATCATGACCGGATCCTTCACCTTCTAATTCCTTCCGTACATAATCCACTGTTTTTTCAATGATTTGTTTTTCGTTCATTAGTTGTCACCACTTTCTTTTTATGACATTATTTTAGAAGAAAATGCTATTTTTGAATAGAGCTCTCCTATTTCTATTTAATGAATAGAAATCAGGATAGCAACGAATCTTCAGAAAATGTGAGAGGGTATATTTAGCTACTTAAAGGAAGGTAAAGGAGGCGTTTCTTTTGAAAAAAAAATTCTTCAATAAGGTGAAATCCGCCTTTTTGACGCTTATTTTAATAGGATTACTTTTTTTGTTGGATGAGGATAGTGCATACTTTTTAATATCAGTTTTTTTTGCAGCAATTGGGATTTTTCTATATGGAATTCCAGTCTCTCTCTTTTCTGATTTCATTACGAAGAAAATGGATGCAAATCGTTTCATCGTTGCTGCAATTATTCATGTATCATTTGGTTTTTTAACGACTTTTATTATAGGTTTTTTTGGAATTATCGCTATAGTAAGCTCCATTATCTTTTTTCTTATTGACGAGGCACACAAAATATCCTTCAAGCAGCATAAGTTAAGTAAAAAGACCATTTTTATTAATGGAATGTCAATCATCATTCTTTTTTCACTAAGTTTTTTTGGATGGAAGTACTTTATGCATCCTGATCGGCAAGAAAAAACACATGAATATTATTTGATTCCAGATGGATATGTAGGAAAAGTAACGGTGGTTCACGATATCCCGCATGCTCCGCCTCCAAAAAAAGTTGGTGAGTATAATTTAATAGAAATAAATGAAAAGGGGTATGGCATTACACAGTTACCCATAAGTGAAGGATTAATCGAGAATAAGTATTTTTATATTGATAGTCAAGGAAACAAACAAGAGATTGAACAAAGTTGTATCCAAAGTGCGGGGATATCTTCCATAGCAGGAGAAGGTTACGAGTATGATAGTACGTATTATACTGTTTCTGAGAAAAGGTGTGGAGAATATGGGGGATTTAATTACGTTGAAAATGAACTAACGTTAGAAGAAATCCTGTTAGAAGAAAATCTTGCGGAAATTGTCAATCACCAAATTGTTATTAAACCAAACAAATCCTTTTAACGATAAAAGGCGCAATTCTCAGTTAAGGAATGCGCCTTTTATACTTTTGGTTCAATCATAAGTTAAAAAGTGAAAGAGTTTGATATTTTGGATTAATTGATTCTTTTGAATCCACCTTCACCTAACAAGTACAAATAGCCCGTAATTTGGAGTAACAGATGTCATCGAAACGAGGGAATATCCGGTGGAAAGAAGTCTTGATAAAGTTTCAGCGCATTGAAAAGAAGGAGGTTCGATAGGGGCATGGTAGCTTGAGTCCAGCTTTAAAACGGTATTTGTAGGCAGATAGCAGTGAACGAACACGACATGCCGCCCAGTCCATGCGAAACCAATAGTTGTCACATTCCTTCATCCTTTCATGATTATATCTCTTATAACAGATGTCTAGCTATTGGAAAGTGTGACTTGCTCATAAGGAGTCATTGAAGTGCATACGTTTATGGAAGGAAAGAAAAGGAAAGGGGCTTTTGTATGTATTATTGGTGTCCGTGTCAGTATCCATATTACTATGTGCCGATGCGACAATACCCGCCTGTTGACCCGAATCTGCTGTACCAATCTGCGAATGAAACTAAAAAGTTAATGAAGGATGCGAGCGTTGTATTACAAAAGCTGTCAGAGTCGAAGGAATTTGATGAGAAATTAATGTATGCAGCGCAAGCTTCTGACATGGAAGAGGTCAATCGGCTAATTGATTCCATCGGAGTGACATCCAAAATTAACATCCATTTTAATCCGGATGGGCTACGCCTTACATTCTCGTCCCAAGTATCGAGTACAGATTGTTGCCGCCTCGTTATTGCCTTGAGGTGGAGATAAATATTTTGTAGAAGGTGAAACATTCTCAGAACATGTATCGTTAAGTAAATAGATACGAAGTTCGGAGGATGATGGATTTGGAATATACGAATAAAAGAATAAATTCTAAACGCGGTAGCGCATCTATTCTTGCCATCATTTTAGTGTTTTTAGCTGGGAAATTTAAATGGATTATCGGGTTGTTGAAGATTGCTAAAATTCAATCGCTCTTAACCATTTTTTTATCTTTATGGGCTTACGCTGTTATTTATGGATGGAAGTTTGGGGTAGCGATTATCTATCAATTGTTTATACATGAAATGGGGCATTTAATTGCAGCCAAAAAGAAAAAAGTTCCAACAACACCGGCGTTTTTTATTCCGTTTGTAGGAGCGGTTGTTGGACTGAAGGAAATGCCGAAAAATGCAAAGGATGAATCATACATTGCTTACGCAGGTCCTTTATTCGGTTTAATGGCGACATTACCAGCAGGAATCATCTATTACTTTACACAATCACCATTCTGGGGCGTTGTATTGTATCTTGGAGCTTTGCTTAACTTATTCAATCTCATTCCGTTATCCCCCTTGGATGGAGGGCGAATTATTTCTGCTCTTTCACCAAAAATTTGGTTTTTTGGACTTTTGATTTTACTTGTTTATTGCTTTTACGATCCTTCTTTCTTATTGATTTATCTATTTATGATTGGGGTTTTTTCTTGGATTCAGCACTATCGGGAAGGATTTTTATATGATCTTTGTGAATTGAAGCTTGCCGGCTATGAAAAAATGAAACTTGATTTACAAGAATATCATGAGCGCTTAAAAAACTATTTATCTATACAAAATGAAAGAGAAAAACTTGTCAACCAATTGAAGGAATTGAAAGCAGAAAAGGAACGAAAACGAATACCTTGGATTGAAGACACGGAGATCAAAATGCAAGCGATGTATGAAGTGCAGTACGACTTTGCTCTTGAGAAATATCGTCTCGCTGACCATTATCGAATCAATTATTTAACAGGCGAACCTTATGAGGAAGCGAATATCGAGGCAGCATATCGTCGCATTGAAAATAGCATTGATAAACTCAAAGAAGAACAAAAAAGGTTAAAAACCTACTATAAAACTGATGCCAAAACAAAATGGCTAACTTTGTTTGCCTATTTGCTCATCGTTGCTGTATTCGCTTTGCTAGCTTATGGGGGGATAATGATTATGGAAAAACATCCACCTGGAAGTTTATAAAAGGAGTGCTTTAGTAGCACTCCTTTCGTCTTAAACGCAACACAAATGATAGTCAGTAACATCCATAATTAATAGAATGGCTAGTGACATAATAGGTCGCTTCATGTTCGTACATAAGAGTCTCTCCAATCCACCTTTTTACAAAGTTTGCAGATTAAAAGCGTAAAAAAACTACGCAATGTTTATATGTTAACTAGAAATAAAAATGTGTTTACAATCAATAAAATTTTATTTATATTTGTAATTAAAGAGAAAAATAAAAAAATGGGGGATTTGGGATGGACTTACGTAATATGATGTATGTTTCATTAATGGCGGCTATTGTCGCTTCTTTAGGGCTTTTACCACCAATCACACTTCCGTTTACACCGGTACCGATTACAGCGCAAACATTTGGTGTTATGTTAGCGGGTGCTGTACTAGGAGCAAAGCGCGGGGGGTTAAGTGTATTAATCTTTGTATTACTTGTCGCAGTCGGTGCACCTGTATTATCTGGGGGACGCGGTGGACTTGGCATCATTTTAGGCCCTAGCGGTGGCTACATATTAAGCTGGCCAATTGCTGCGTTTATCATTGGGTATCTCGTTGAAAAGAGCATTCATCATTTATCATTATTCAAAATGGTAATCTATAATGTAATCGGCGGTATTATCGTTGTTTATGCATGTGGAATTACATTTTTATCGTTCGTAACGGAATTAACATGGATGCAAGCAGCAACATCTGCTCTAGCATACATTCCGGGAGATATAGTAAAAGCTGTTTTATCCGGTACGATTGCACTTCAAATCCAGAAGGTGTATCCACTTATTCAGAAAAAAGGAATGTCTAACGAAAAGGTGGCTTAAGGAAGGTTGCTTCAATAGCAGCCTTTTTTTGTATACTTTTCAAAAGGAAATTTGGAATACTAGAAAAACATTATCGAATGTAGCGGTTATTGAACTGGAGGGGATAAAAGGTGGGCATCTGTAGAACGCTTGAACAATTCCAAAAGACACAACCAAACAAGGTCGCGATACAAACGAAAGAGCGATCGATTACGTATGAAGAATTTTATCACGAGGTCGTAACGATGCAGCAGCATCTTTTGACTCTTGTAGGAACTGGAAAACAAAAGAAGATTGGCATAATGATTGGGAATGAACCTGAATTTTTGTCGTTATTTATTGCAGTGACCACGTTAGGGTGGATAGCCATCCCCTTTGACTCAAAGTGGACGGAAAGTGAATGCCAGCATGTCTTTCAATTAACGAAACCGGATGTAATAATTGCGGGTAATTCATTTAACCGTTCGGAAACCATTTCCGTGCAAACATTACTCCAACCTACTAGACGAGCTGAGACGATTGATTGGAATGAACATGACAAAGAGTTATTTTATATGGGGTTCACATCTGGTTCTACAGGTGTGCCAAAAGGCTTTATGCGAAATCATCGCTCATGGCTTAGAAGCTTTGACGAAGCGGAAAAAATCTTTCAATATGGGCGAAATGATCAAGTGGTGGCACCTGGTCCGCTCTGTCACTCCTTATCTCTTTTTGCCGCCATTCACTCTCTTCATATAGGAGCGACCTTATTTCTGATGCCGAAATTTAAGTCGTCTGGAGTTCTTACATTCATGAAAGAGAACAAAGCGAATGTGTTTTACGTAGTTCCGACCATGCTACAGGCAATTGTAAATGAAATGAACGAAATTATTGAACATCGGTTGCTGATTCTTACGTCAGGTGCCAAACTTTCAGAGCGTCAAGAGAAAAAAGTAGAAGCGTTCTTTCCGAACAGTCGATTAGTTGAGTATTACGGAGCATCTGAACTAAGCTTTGTATCGTATTCAACAAAGGAGATTAGAGAGAACAACCGTAAGACGGTTGGACAACCTTTCCCATCTGTTACCGTGAAAATTCGAAATGAACACGGTGATTTATTACCAAATGGAGAAATTGGTGAGATTACAATCCAAAGTGACTTACTATTCTCTGGTTACGTAAAGAACGAGTCCGAAACGAAAAAAGTTTTAACGAAACATGGGGCTAATATTGGAGATCTCGGTTACATGGATGAAAATGGCATGTTAACGATCATCGGACGAAAGAAAAATATGATTATTACCGGTGGTCTGAACGTGTATCCTGAAGAGATAGAAGAAGTCATAAAGGAAGTTGGAGAAGTTGAAGAAACCGTTGTCGTAGGCATAGACGATGAATATTGGGGACAAAAAGTGGTCGCTTATATTAAATGGAAAAAAAGTGCGAACAAACAAACTCTATTAAAAGTGAAAGAGCATTGTAAATGTAGACTCTCTTCATTTAAATGTCCGAAAGAGTACGTTGAGGTCGAATATTTTCCGCACACATCTTCCGGAAAAATTGCTCGGAAAGCTTTACGAATTCATGAGTTGGGAGGAAGGACAGGTGAATAAAGCGGTTATCGTTGCGGCAAAAAGAACGCCGATTGGAAAGATTGGAGGAATGTTGAGGGAGGTACCCCTTGAACGATTAGCAGCCACTGTCTTAAAGGCAATTGTCGAAGAAACGAATATACCGGTTAATGAAATCGATGAGGTGATTTTAGGAAATTGTGTTGGCCCTGGTGGAAATATCGCACGCCTTTCAGCCCTTGAAGCTGGTTTCCCTATAGAAGTTCCTGGGGTAACTGTCGATAGACAATGTGGGTCCGGACTTGAGGCAATTCAAATCGCTTGTCGTCTCATTCAAGCGGGGGCTGGTGATATGTACATTGCAGGAGGCGTAGAAAGTACAAGCCTACAGCCGTGGAAGATTGAAAAACCACCCCATCTATACACGTCCTTGCCCCCGACTATCTTCACTCGAGCGCGATTTTCACCTGAAGAAATTGGAGATCCAGAAATGGGCATTGCCGCTGAAAATGTGGCGGAAGCATATGACATTTCACGAAATGAACAAGATGTTTACGCTTTAAAAAGTCATCAAAAAGCTATTCAATCGATTGATGAGGGCCGTTTTAATGAAGAGATTGTTGAAGTAAATGGACACAAGGTGGACGAATGTCCAAGGCGGAATACGAGTTTTGAAAAACTTTCCAAACTTCGTCCGGTCTTTAAAGAAAATGGTACGGTTACAGCGGGAAATGCTTGTCCAATAAATGATGGTGCTGCAGCAGTATTAATCATGTCGGAGAAAAAATGTTTTGAGCTTGGACTTACTCCAATTATGACCTTTGTCGATGCAGTGAGCAAAGGGGTTAATCCGAATCTACTTGGTGTCGGGCCGATTCCAGCAGTAAGGCATTTGCTGAAGCGACAAAATTTATCAGTTGATTCCATCGATTTAGTAGAATTTAATGAAGCGTTCGCTTCTCAAGTCCTCGCTTCTTTGAAAACATTAAAGATTCCTGTTGAAAAGGTGAATAAAGGTGGCGGAGCATTGGCTCTTGGTCATCCCTATGGCGCATCTGGTGCCATTTTAGTAACAAGGCTTTTAACCGAAATCAAACGATCGGATGCAAAAAGAGCGATTGCTACGTTAGGTATTGGAGGAGGACTCGGTCTTGCTGTGTTATTTGAACGGTATCAAAAGGGGGAGATTTGATTGGAGAAAGAAGTGGTTATCATTACAGGGTCAACGAGGGGAATTGGCTTTGCTATTGCCAAGATGTTTGCATTAAAAGGGCATGCGGTGATTATTAATGGGAGAAAAGAAGCGGCGGTTAAAAATGGGGTTCAACAGTTATTAGAAATAGGTGGTCAAGTATATGGGGTAACAGGCGATGTTGCACATGAACAAACAGGTGAACGATTAATCCATGCAGCGATTACGCAATTTGGGAAAGCTACGGTGTTAATTAACAATGCAGGCATTGTCCGAGATCGTATGTCATATAAAATGGAAATCGATGAATGGGATGAAGTAATGAATGTTAATCTGCGTGGAGCTTTTATTTGTACAAAGCCCTTTGTTCAACATGTGAAAGAAACAGGCAAGAGAGGCACTATCATTAACATGATTTCCACGGCCGGTTTAGAAGGGGTTGTGGGACAAGTCAATTATAGTGCTGCTAAAGCTGGACTTATCGGAATGACATTCGCGCTTGCAAAAGAGCTTCATCGATTCAATATTCGAGTTATGGCTGTTGCTCCGTCTGCCCTAACAGATATGACGAGGCCTCATATTGAACGAGCGAAAGAAAAAGCAAGAGCACAAGGAATGCCGTTAGATCCTTACTGGCAAGTAGGAGAACCAGAAGACGTAGCACAATTCATCTATCGTCTTTGTGAACGACCATCCATTGAGGATTCGGGGCAAATTTTTCAAGTGAACGGAAAGGTTATAAACCGTTGGTCCCCACCTAAAAAGGAGGCAGCACCATCATGGATGGAAGGGTAGGCATAAATCTTTGTTTAATGGAAAGGTGGGGGTAAGGGGGATGATGGATTGGAGCTGGCCAGAACTTGATTTTCTAGAGCGAGAGGAAAGATGGAATGAAGCTAAAGCCTTCCTTTTAGAAGAATTTCAACAAAATCCTAGAGATTTAAAAACAATTACACGATTAGGTTTCTTCTGTTGGTATGTGTTAGTAGAAGAAACTCATTTAGGGATTACAGAAGTAGACTTAAATGAACTAGAAACTGTGTTAAAAAGAGTTACCCATATCGGCTATACTCTTTATCCAACAAATTCGGACTTTCTTTGGTGTTTTGGTTATATGATATCCACGTTTCCGTTTTATTTTGGTGAGTTTGAACATAAAGAAAGGTTTGTCAATGTTAAAAAGTGCGTATAAACTATGCCCTGATGACCCTGTATATAAGTATACGTATTTAGGGTCCTGTTCAAGTAATATCAGAGAATATAAAAGGGTAAAAAAACTTCTACAAGCTGTCTTAGAGAGCATATTTCAAGGAGAAGGTCTAGTTTCCACGTATTTTAAAAGTGTTTGGAGCAATTGAAGAACCATTTAGAATTACATAGAGTTTATGTTTACAGCCGTTATTTACGACATTTAAGATAGGCTTTCCATATGGGAGGCATGTCTTATTTGGCTTAAAGCGTCTAGCGAACAATGCATTACCTTGAATGATCCTAGCTCTATGACAATGAATAAAATCAAGTGGAGAAAAACAACTCGTTCTTCTCCACTTCATACAATTAGATAGAATCGCCACTTATTTCTTACTGGAATAAATCATTCCAAGCGGATGTAATCTGAGCAGTTAGTGTTTCAAGTGCATCAAGTAATTGTTGAAACATGCTCATTTTCTCCGCGGACATCTCATCTGCAGTTACTTCATCTTCAGCTACTACTTCTTCAACTGTCATTTCTTCTTCGGTTTCTACAGATGTTTCGTTCGCGGTTGTTTCATCCGTTTCATATTCCTCTTTCATTTCCATATCTTCATTTTCTTCTACAGTTGGTTGATCTTCAGATGCATCTTCTTGTACTTCCGTTTCAGATTCAACAGATGTTTCGACTTCTGTTTGAACTTCTGTTTCTTTCTCCACTTCAACCGATTCATTCTCTTCCTCATATTCTTGAGAAGTAGAAAGAGCAACTGCTGATTGTGCGGATGCATTCATTTTAGCTGTGGCACTTGCACGCTCTTGCGCATTAGAATTCAATTTGTTTTCAATTACATGAGGTTTCTTTTCCTTTTTTTCTTTCTTTTCTTCTTTGTCATCCATCATCATTTCTTGGGAATCGGATTCAAACTCTTTTTCTTTTTTCTCAGCAAATGCAGGTACACTAAAAGTTGTTGAGAATAACAAGAAAGCACTTGCGATAAAAGTGGTGAATAGTGATTTTTTCATTTTTACTTCCTCCCCTTTTATTTCTTCCATTACACCATTCTGCTCTTCTGTTTGTTTTTCAGGGGGTTTTTATAAATATTAGAAAGAAAGTCCTATCCTTTGTTAGAAATTTCTAAAGGTTGATAAGGGAGAAGGATTATGGTAAAGTTAAGCTACCGAACGGTAGGTAGTTAATGTGGGGTGAACATTTTTGAGTGGAGAGTTAATAAAAGAAAAGGCTTATGATTTATTTGCTGAAAAGGGGTATGAGGGTACTTCGATGTCGCTCATTGCGGAACATGTTGGGATTAAAAAGGCGTCAATTTATTCACATTTCAAAGGGAAAAAAGAGTTGTATTTACAGTTATATCATGAAGCTTTGGAGAAGGAACTAGCGTTTATTCAGTCTTTTTTTTCGACAGAAGATGTGATTGAAAAACAGCTGTATGACTTTTTGCTCTCGAGCATTGAGCGTTTTGAAACTGATCGTGAACTTCATTTTCTCCTAAGGCAAGGCTTCTTTCCACCTGCCGGTTTAAAGGATGAAATGATCAAAATCTTTAATCAATACGTTGTGATGATGGAAGGAAGATTAGAGTCGATGCTACAGGAGGTAGTGAACGAAGGAAAGATTGATACAGATCCGAAAATGGCCAGTGTAGCTTACGTCGCATTACTAGACAGTGTGTATGTAGAACTCATGTATGGTGAAAAGAAGAAAGCAATTTTACGAGCGGAATCTACATGGAACTTACTTTGGAAAGGAATGAGTTCAAAATGAATCGTAAATGGCTTCTCGTTTTAGTAGCATCAGTATTTGAGGTAGGATGGGTGATTGGTTTAAAGCACGCTGACAATGTATGGGAATGGATAATCACAGCAATTGCAATGATTGTAAGCTTTTGGGCTCTCATTTATACATCGAAATTTTTGCCGACGAGCACTGTTTATGCAGTATTTGTTGGCTTAGGAACGGCAGGAACGGTGGCAATTGAAATGTTTGTATTCGGCGAACGAGTGGATGTCCTTAAATTATTTTTTATTGGTTTGTTACTGTTTGGTGTAGTGGGGCTGAAACTTGTATCAAATGAGAAGGTAGGAGGAAATGCTTAATGGCTTGGTTATCGTTAGTTGGGGCTGGGCTATTTGAAGTAGTTGGTGTCATCGGAATTACGTTAATTAACAGAAAAGGTGGAATGTGGCCTATTTTATTACTTTTGTTTGGCATGATTTGTAGTTTCACCTTATTAACACTGTCCATGGGAACTATTCCAATGGGTACAGCCTATGCTGTTTGGACGGGAATTGGTACTGCTGGGAGTGCAGTTGTTGGGATTTGGTTGTTTAAGGAGCCAGCGGACTTCAAACGGTTGTTTTTCATAGCTGTCGTAATTGTAGCAGTTGTTGGATTGAAATTTATTTCTTAACCCTTAGTAAACTCGCTAATGAATCACTAATTTGATTAACATGAATGATAAAGGACGAAAGGGGATAGCCCCTTCGTCCTTTCATTTTTGTTACAGAAAATTTAAGTTGAATAAAGTGTTATCTTTTCAGTTTTTTTGGTGTCTAGCGCAAAGCGCCATCAGCTCGGGTCGCTTCGGCCCTGCTGTGGCGACGGAAGCCACCTCGCAGGTCCTCCAGCGCCCTTCGCCTAAGGACTTGCGCTTTCCGCTTTTCTGTGAAAATAAAAATTACCTATGAGCTGAATGATCGATCATGATAGGTAGAAGGTAGAAAGGAAACCCCGGGGAGAATAAATTTTCATATCCGGGGTGTGAGTGTAAAATCATGTATGTTTCTTATGATGAATGTTTTTCTTTTCTTTTTTGAATGAGGATGAGAACACCACCTAAAGCAAGCGTGATAAATCCCCATGCCATCAAGTTATACGTAGAAGTTGCTGTGTTTGGCAAGGAATATTCTTTATTTGTTGGAGCTGATAGCGTATTTCCATTTGTACTTCCGTTACTGTTTGTCAAGCTGTCACTCGTTGATTCAACGGCAGGATAAGACGCTTCTGTTCTCTCAAAGACTGCGAAAATACTAAAATGGTCAGTAGATGCTGTTACTTTCCCTGCTTTATATACACTTCCTAATAGTTGTTCCCACACTTTACGTTGTTCGTTATAGTAATATACATTTAGTTGATCTGTGTTTTGTATGTTATCTAAATCAACAGTAAATGTGAGGATTACTGGTGTATCAAATTGATGAATAGCGTTCCCGTTTTGATCAATGATGGTGAAATCATACGTTGCACTCACTGCTTCTTTTACATCCTCTAATCGCTTTAACTGAATAGAAACTTTTCCGTCAGGTAAAATTTGAGAAGGAATTTGTAATTCGACTTGATTATTCGTGATTCGTAACAATTGTTTATTTTCTTTCAACGCTTTCACTTGTTCTTCTGTTAATTCCAATACAACCGATTGAGCGTTTCCGAGTTCTACTTTTATATCCTTTGATGGATCAAAAGCTTCGAAATCCTTCTTGGAAATAGAAGCTTTCCCGTTATTAATTTTTGGAGTAATGATATTTTCTGTATTGTCGTCACGATGGCTTTCACTTGGCGTTGTAGCGGATACAATTCGATTTTCCACCTTTGGTTCTATCGTTCCTCGCTTCTTAATGTATTGGATGACCGCTTCATCGAGAGCGGCATAATCTCCCGTTACTTCAAAATTCGCAAACATGGTGTATTCGTCGCCACCAGCTGCTAAGAAATCATTCGTCGCAAGGGTGTACATTTTATTCAGATCAATTGGCTTGCCATGAATTTTTATCGAATGTACGCGCTCACCCTTCGGCTTATTAATATCAATGGCAAATGTCATGCCCGCAACATGAGGAAAGGCTCCTTTTACTTCAGGAAAATCGCTAACTCCGTTTTCCAGTGCTTCTTTTATGATAGAGCCCGGTACTTCGAGTGTCTGAATGTAGTTACCGAAAGGGAGAACCGTTATAACATCACCTATCGTAATGACACCTTTATCAATGGAAGCACGAATTCCTCCACCATTTGTTAGAGCAATATCAGCCCCTGTTTCTTCTAACATAGCATCGGTGATTAAGTTGCCTAAGTTGGTTTCCCCAGCTCTTACTTGCTCACGTTCACCATCAAGCTTTACAAGAGTAGTTCCAATCTCTTCTGCTAAAATTTCTTCTTGTGCTAATTGAATAGTATCAATAACTGCTTGAACCGCTGGGTCTGGCTCAATATTGGCGGCGTCTTCTTTCGTTATAAGAGAAGCTTCTCGAGATACGATTTCGTTCTTTTCATTAAACACAATCTCGACTACACCAAGATTTTTCAAATACTCGCCTGCACTTACAATTAACGTTCCACTATTTTCTAAATCATCAATCGTATGGCTATGCCCATCAACGATGAGGTCGATTCCAGGTGCCCCTTGCGCTACCTTTAAGCTTGTATCCGTACTAGATGCGTCCGTTCCTAAGTGAGTGAGCGCTACAATGACGTCAACGTTTTTCCCTTGTAGCTCAGCTACCATTTTCTTTGCTGCTTCAACGGGGTCTGTAAACTTTAACCCTTCAACGTTTTTCGGGTGAGTTTTATAGTGGGTCTCAGGGGTTGATAATCCGAAAATCCCAAAAGTTACACCATTAACTTCACGGATTGTATAAGGGTCAAGTACGAGTTCACCTGTCTCTTCATAAAAGACGTTAGCGCTTAAAACAGGGAAGTCTGCCATTTCTTCTAGTTCTAATAAGCGCTTAAATCCATAGTTAAAGTCGTGATTTCCAGCAGCCATACTGTCGTAACCAATCTCGTTCATAATTTTGACTATACTGCTTCCTTCTTCGAGTGTTGCAAACGTAGTGCCGTGAAACGTATCCCCTGCATCGAGAAGGAGAGTATGTTCATTTTCTTGTTCAAATTGCTTAATTAAAGTCGATAACTTCGCAAATCCCATGCCATCATACTTTCCTTCAAACACACGTGCATGAGAATCGTTCGTGTGTAAAATGTTTATGACTTTATTCGGTGTAAGGTCGATTTGAGCTAACACCGGATCATGGTCACTTGCTCGTCCGTGCGCTTCCATGAACGGAGAGTTGATGTGCACAATATCAATTTCAGCATCTTTCGCTAAATGATTGGATACAAGTATATGATCGAGTGCTTGCGAGTTCCCACGGTAGTTGTACGTCCACCGTTCTGATTCTGGTAAATGATCTACTAAGTTCGTAAGCTCGGAACCTTTTAGCACGTCTAGTGGTTTAGAAAACTCGAAATCATTTAAATCTCCTAATACAATAACGTTCGCTTTTTGATTATCAGATTCAATCGCTTTGACAAACTGGTTGATTTCCGTCGCTAGCTCAATTCTTTCGGCTTCACTTCCGAGTGTTGGAGGTTGAATTTTTCCAAATAACGGGTAATCGCCTCTTTTTGAGTTTAAATGAGCAGCAATGACCACAACTTCCTCACCGTTAAACTCAAACTGGGCAGCGAGAGGTTTACGCGTATCTTGGAACTTATCAGGTGCTATACGACCAGGATTTTTAGATAGCTTTCCATTTTGATAAGTTACAGCTTCGGTCGCTGTTCCTTTTTGCCCTGCTGTTAATTGAACACGATCAGGGTTGTAAATATACCCAACACGAATGTTACCGCCTGGTTGCCCACCGTCTTGATTATTTTCCGGAGCAATATCTGTAAAATGATAAGACGGTCCACCCATATCTCGAATTTTATTGATTAATCGCGTGTAAGAGGCATCAGCACTCGTATTTCCACTGTTTGCTGAACCATCATTATCTTGCACTTCGACAAGGGCGATAATATCGGGTGATTTTAATTGATTCACAATGGATGTTGCAATTCGTGTCACCTTTTGCTCGTCTGATTGAGCGGAGAAGTTTTCTAGATTATAGGTTGCCACGGTTAAATGCTCAGAGTTGGCTTCAATGGTTGTCGTCTCTGGTTGTAGCCCGCCATCTTGAAGAGATGGAAGTGCTTCGTTTGTATTGCGGTACACTTTAAACGTTCCATAGTCATAGCTTAATACTCCGGTAATGGCTCCGTTAAAGGAATCTCCGACCTTTGCGACAAAATTATTTCCCACTTCAACATATAATATCTCTGGATTGGGATCTTCTTTTGTTAGCTTATAACCGCCAGCGTTTGTCCTTACTTGACTTGTCCCGTTGTCCACGACGACAGAAAGGTCCCCGTATTTTTGCGGTCCTACAACGACAGCGTTATTAAGTTGAACACGCATCCCTTCTAAACTTTCATAAAAATCTATGGCATCTTCTTCTGGATCAAATGCAGTAAAGCGATCGTTATCAATGATTTTGTCCGGAATGACTCGTCCATTTTTGCCTAGGATAACTGGCTCTGGAAGCACATTTCCTGAAGAAAGAACTTCTATATTGGTAGCCGCAATTTCAGTAAAGGTTAAATCGGTCTCGAGCTTGTCTGAATAACCATCAAGAACATATTCTTTGACTTGTCCATCTACTGAAATGTGATCTCCAATTTTGACAGAATGGTCGCGTTTATACACGAGAAGCCCTTCAGATGTTTTCAAATCGTCGTCTGGATTTTTTTCTTGCATGTAAATGTTGTCACCATCGATATGTGTGACAATGCCATCAATCTGTGTGACTGTTTGTCCAACATAAGGGGAGGAATGGCTAGTCCCTTGAATATCATGGATGTCCAAATCCTTTTCAATGAGATACGTAAATGTTTGAATTGTGCTTGCTTCCATCCCATCTTTTACAGCGATTGCTTTTATGGTTGTATCTTGTGTAAACTGAATTGGCGTGGTGTATGGAGTCGATGATGTTGTAGGATCACTTCCATCTGTGGTGAAGTAGATTGTTGCCTGTTCAGTAGGGGTTGAAAGTGATACTTTAGTATCCTTTGAAATCATTCCTTGTTGTGGAGAAGATTGAACTGCTTCGACTTGTTGTTGCGTTTCTGAAGTTGAATGTGCCCCTAAAAAATTGAAAGTATCTATGGAGTGAGTTTGCCACTCATCCAATGTAAAGGAGTTTGAACCTGTCGTTACATGTGATTTTCTCGTAAGTGTTACATCTTTTGCGATTGTTTCGCTTTGTCCTACTGTATAGAAAGTGTCAATGATTTGATTGCCTTTCTTTAAAACGAGAGCATCGTTGCCATTAAAGTTTGTAACAGTGCTAGTCTCATGGGCTTTCTCTTGTAGTGTAGCGTTTGCGCTCGGATGAACGAGGACATAGACGGCTTTGTTAGCTAATGTTCCATTCAACTGATGTGTAGCTGTCGTATCCGTACTCCCATTAGAGTACAATTCAATAGAGTAATTGCTTAAATCGACCGTGTTTCCAGTCCCATTATAAATTTCGATTGCTTTGTTGTTGCTAGAACCTTCTACATATTCTGAAAAAAATAAATCGATTGACCCAGTCGGTTCTGCTTGGGCGATATTTGGTAATACAGGGAAAATTGCTAGGGTAATCGCCAAGAGCAACAACAAGGTCTTTTGAAGACTTTTGTTTGCAAAAGACATGTTGAATCCTCCTTACGTATTTAATAATAGGTTTGACACCAATTCTTATCTTACTGGAAAAATGTATAGGAAATGTTAACTATTTGTAAAAATGTGAGGAAAAACGTATTAATTTGTTAAATTGAGGAAGAATTGCAGTTCATTATGTCGAAATTCGCGCTAGATGGGAAAATAGAAAAAGGAATCAAGAAGATCCGCAAAGATTGATTTCTTGATCCCTTTTTAATTTAACGAAAAGTTATTTATCATACGATTCCCATTACATAACGAGAATAAATTCTACAATGACGAATATAGCCATGACAGCCAAAAGAAGGCTTTTAGCTAAAACTAATTTTTTTTGCTTATCTGTTACCTTTAATTCTTTTGGATTTAATTTGGAATTGTTTTCTTTTATCCATTTTTTTACTTCTTGTTTGTTATCGCATGTCATAAAATACGTTTCGCCATTTTTTCCTGTTGCGTTAATGACATAACGACATGTTTTTTTCTTAGTTAACACGTATCTCGCACCCTTTTTTAGAATGTGGCTATCGATATTTTACCAATTTACTAGCGGGATTCAACCCTTTATGAAAATATTTTTTGCTTTTAAATATTAAAAAAAATGAAAAGGCTTCACATTAAAAAAAATACAAAGTAGAGTTTGTCAAAAAGTGCTGAGATTTGTCAATTTGCGTATGATTTTTCTGACATTATCCATACTATAAAGAACGGAAAACGTGGGAGGAATTCTCGTGAAGACACTTATCATCTTTGCACATCCAAAACCAGCGAGTTTTAACGGCGCAATTCTTCAAGCATGTCTAAATAAACTTCAAGAAAAAAACCATGAAATTCGTATTCGAGACTTATACGAGATGAACTTTAACCCCATCTTAAAAGATGATGGTTTTACAGTAAAATCCTCGACCTCCATTCCAGCGACTGTTCGTACAGAGCAAGAGCACTTATTGTGGGCGCAAAATTTACTGTTTATTTTTCCAACATGGTGGGGTGGAATGCCAGCGATTTTAAAAGGGTATTTCGATCGTGTTTTTACGAATGGATTTGCATTTGAGTTTCAGGCAGCTGGTTCCAAAGGTTTATTGATGAATCGGAAAGCGATGATTTTTCAAACGACCTCTCATCCAAAAGAGAGTCTCAAACCGTATCAACTCATTTCTTCAATTGAAACGATTATCGACGTCGGAATTTTACAGTTTTGTGGAATTGAAACACTTGCTCATAAGTTTTTTTATTCTGTCCCATATGTAGATAATCAAACGAGGGAAAATATGCTAAAGGAAGTAGAGGACATTGTTGAATTATTGTAACGTTTAAGCAAATCATTTCCAATTCTCTTTTTCATCCTTCATAATACGAATTGTAGCGATGCAAGAATTGGAAAGGAGAAACTGAAAATGGTCAAAAGCTTACAAGATACAGTTACATTACATAACGGTGTTGAAATGCCATGGTTTGGTTTAGGTGTTTTTAAAGTAGAAGATGGAAATGAAGCGATTCATTCAGTCAAAATGGCTTTAGAAGTGGGCTACCGAAGCATTGACACAGCCGCAATCTATGAGAATGAAGAGGGTGTAGGCCAAGGAATTCGTGAATCTGGCGTACCCCGTGAAGAAATTTTTGTGACTAGTAAAGTATGGAATAGTGATCAAGGCTATGAATCTACACTACAAGCTTTCCAAGCGACACTTGATCGACTCGGATTAGACTACTTAGATCTTTACTTAATCCACTGGCCTGTGGAAGGAAAATATAAAGAAACGTGGAAGGCATTAGAACACTTATATAAAGAAGGAAAAGTACGTGCAATTGGTGTAAGTAATTTCCATATCCACCATTTAGAAGATTTAATGAAAGATGCAGAAATTAAACCGATGGTCAACCAAGTAGAATTACACCCGCGCCTAGCTCAAAAAGAGTTACGAGAGTACTGTGAAAAACACGGTATTCAAATGGAAGCATGGTCGCCATTAATGCAAGGAAAATTATTAGACAACGAAGTGCTTGTTGAAATCGGTGAAAAGTATGGAAAAACGCCTGCACAAGTAATCCTTCGTTGGGATTTACAATCAGGTATTATCACCATTCCAAAATCAATTAAGCGCGAGCGCATTATCCAAAACGCATCGATTTTCGATTTTGAACTTTCTAAAGAAGATATGGATCGAATTGATGCGCTAAACAAAGATGAGCGCGTCGGCCCAGATCCTGATAACTTTGATTTTTAAAAAAAGGGTTCTACGTCAAATGTTGGGGTAGGAGTATTTCCTATTACTCCTCACCCCACTTGAATATCATACGATTTTTCAATTGATGATGTAATAATATCTTTAATCGGAAGCGATCATAACGTTTAAACCCAAACGCATTCCGTTTAATTACTTTTGTTTGATTGTTTAATCCTTCTATAAATCCGTTGTTATATTCAAAGGCAAAACTATTTAAAATTTCCACTTGCCAGTTCTTAAGTGTTTGAATTGCGTCCATAAACTCTTTTATTCCCGATGCCTCTACTTGTTCGTAAAAAGCATACAGCTCCTTTTTCACCCTACTCATATCGGTCTTTCCGACCTCTTTTGCACGTATGAACCATTTCCTAAAACGTTCCTTTAGTCCATAAGCTGTTCGTAAGCTTTCAGAAAAACCTAAATATCTTGCCAAATACCAACGCTGTTTATCTGTTAGTTTCTCATAGGGCTTAAAGAAGATATGCCTTAATCGCTTACATTTCTTACGGTCATAAGCATGAAATTCCTTTTGGATTCGCTTACGGACACGATCAAGAGCCCAGTAAATATATCGACAGTAGTGGAATCGATCCGCAATGATAAGAGGATTTCCTAAAGCTTGATTGACAGCGGACTTGAAATGATAACTCATGTCCATGATGACGATTTTGACCTTCGCTCCTTTTTGTTGTAAGTACCTTTTGAATGTATGGACAGACCGGTTCGGTAAGATATCAAGAGGTTTGCCTGTTTCCCCATCAGCTATGATTAACTGATACTTTCCTTCATTCGTGTCCCCCTTGTACTCATCAATCGCAATCACCTCTGGTAATTCCTCTGTCTCCTTTAAATACGAAGCAGAAATTTGATCGAATCGACGGATACACGTTGTCTGAGAGGTACGAAATTGAGCTGCCGTATCTTTAAAGCTCTTTCCTTGAATCACCCTTAACCCTAACGCTTGATTCCATTCAATGGAATGGCGTTGATACCGTTCAACAAATCCATTCTTTTCCGCAAATCGCTTTCCACAAGGACATGCATACCGACGTTTTCGATAGAACAGATAGGTCGTTCGTTCAAATAGTTTTAAGTGCTTTACCTTCTGAATTCGATAATCATGAACCTTATGGATCCAATCTCCACATGCCGGACATTGATGTCTTCTTCGGGGGACAGAAACATGAAGGTGGATTACCCCCTCAATTTCCTCCATCTGTGTGATAATCAACTCTTCTAATCCAGGCATTGATATGGTAGAATACTTCATGCACGTAACTCCAATCTTTATTCTTGTTTCTCGTCAATTCAAGTGTAAAGGATTTTGGAGCTTACGTGTTTTTTTATGCTAAAAATTTCTTCATACCCCAACAAATATTGTAGAGCCAAAAAAAGACCGGTTTGCTTCTAGTGGAGCAAACCGGTTTTTCTTTTAACCTCGTTGGAAATCGACGCTTTTAAGGTATTGGGAACGTATTGAAGCAGAACTCAGTCCCAGACCTCACCTAACTTATTTGAGTAAAATTCAATTGCTCGCCTGTAAGCTTGAATCTCTTTGCAATCGCTTTTGCGTAAAACTGCTTTCAATAATATTTCCATAGCCTGTTCATGATATTTTAAGTTATATAAAGTCATTGAATAAAATATTTTCATGACATCGCTGTTCGGAAACTCGTTAAGACCTTTTTCAAAAATTTCTTTTGACTGATGGTAGTGTCCAAGTGCTCGAAGGGTACTTCCTAAGTTAATTAGCGCATATTTTTGTTTTTCTCGATTGAGGCCTAGTTCAATCGCCTTTTCATAATAGGGGATTGCTTTTGATTCTTGTCCCATTGCGTCATAACAGCATGCAATGTGATATTGCAATAATGCATCTTCAGGATATTGAGGCAAGATGTGTAATAGCTGATGTAATGCTTCGTCATATTTACCATCATCATGTAAGCGAACGGCATTCTGTAATTCTATTACCATAACCCAGTGCTCCTTTCTCAAATACTTTTTCAACAAATACCGTTCTACAGATCATTCATTTAAACCTTTATTAGATAGGGGATTTACGCGCTTAAATGATTTTTCCCCTTCAATAGATTCCTACTTCCTTTGCTATTTTTCATGAATAATAGATAACTGAATATGAGAAGACCATATGCAAGATACCAAAGGTTTATACCTCCAGTAATAATTGCCATACCGATAATTCCTGCTGCTAAAACATAATAACTCATAGGAATTAGTGCTTTTCGAATGAGTTGGCCTTCCTTACCTATTAGACCGACAGTTGCAGAGGCAGCTACGACATTATGAACACAAATCATATTTCCAGCTGCGCCTCCAATAGCTTGAAGTGCAACCACATAACTTGCATCATGAACGTCTAATCCAATGTTTTGTGCCGCTCCGAATTGGAAAATGGAAAACATCATATTACTGAATGTGTTACTACCGGCGATAAAAGCTCCTAAAGCACCGATGGTAGGTGCAAAAACTGGCCACAATGGACCGACTAGTTGAGCTAAATTTTCAGCTAAATAAAGTGGCATGCTAGTCAATTGCTCTGTTTGGGTATTAAGAAAAATCTTAATCATCGGCACAGCAAAAATTAATGCAGTTCCTGCGCTGACTGTCGTCTGAAAGGAATCCTTCCACGCTTTTTTATATGAGTTTTTCTTCATACGATGTAGGTAAAATGTGGTGATTGATATGATGATAAAGATAGTCCCAGGTACGTATAATGGAGATGTTTTAATACCTATAGTTGTCCCAAACAGTTGCTCGATTTTAAACGTGACAAAGTCTGCAGTTAAAAAAGATTTTATTTCAGGGGTAATGCGGGTCAAAACAAGTAGAAATGCGACTAATACATACGGAATCCAGGCACGAAGTAGAGATATATTTCCTTGTTGTGTGTTACTTATATCTGTATTTTCATTATTTAGTCGACCTATCCATTCTGCCTCCCAATCCGCACGGTTTTCAAACTCAAAAATATTTTCCTTAGTTGGTATAAATAAACCTCTTTTGGCTGCGGGTATCACAATCATCATTCCAATGAGTGCACCAACTAAAGAAGGAAATTCAGGTCCTAAGTAAACAGCAATCAAGTAATATGGTAAGGTAAAAGCTGCCCCAGCAAATAAAGCAAATTTCCATACTTTTAGCCCTTCAACAAATGAACGATTTTTCCCGAAGAATCTTGTTAGCATTCCAACCATAAATAAAGGAATGAAAATACCTACAAGCATATGAAACAGTCCAACATTTGCTGTGATTTTTAATAGATAGGAAGAATAATCCAAGGTTTGTAAAGCGCTCTCCACTCGAGGTTGATCTGCCAAGCTTCCGTTGACACCAACTAAAATAGGTGTCCCAATCGCTCCGAAAGATACAGGTGTACTTTGGATAATTAGGGCAACTAAGACGGCAGCCATTGCTGGAAATCCAATTGCAACAAGAAGTGGAGCGGCTATCGCAGCTGGTGTTCCAAAGCCGGCTGCTCCTTCGATGAAAGCCCCAAACAGCCATGCAATGATTATTGCCTGAATTCTTCGATCAGGGGAAATATGAATGAATCCTTCTCGAATTGTTGATATTGCACCACTTTGTTTAATCGTGTTTAACAATAACACTGCTCCGAAGACAATGAGCATGATTTCAAGTGTTGTAACGACACCGTTTAAAGTTGCAGCAAAAATAATTTGACTGCTTGTCCCCCATAGAAAGTAGGCTGTAACGGCGGTAAGAACAAGTGAGATTGGCATTGCACGATTTGCTGGCCATTTTAAAATGACTAGAAACGTAAAAACGCTGACGATAGGAATGAGAGCAAAAATGGTAAAGAGAATCGAATTCAATACAAGAACCTCCTTGTTGATTTAGTAGAAAATTCTGAATTCTAATTATGTGTTAAATCTGGTCATACAGTCATCAGATGACTATATCATAATGTAACCGCTACCATTATGCAAGGTTTGTTTTTGATTTTCTTCCATAAATTCGATTAAAATGTATATAATAAGATTTCTTTATACTTTCAAGGCTCGGACTATGATATCAGTAGGCTGCAGAAGATATCATGTCAACTGATTAGAGATGTTCCTTTCCTATACTTTGAGGTGAATACAATGGAATATAAACAAATAAAATCAAGAAAGATTTATGAACAAGTGGCGGAAGCTATTCTAGATATGATTAGAAAGGGAGAGTTAAATCCAGGAGATAAATTAGATTCCGTTCAACAATTGGCAGAAAATTTTCAAGTTGGTAGAGCGGCCATACGAGAGGCACTGAGTGCCTTGAGAGCAATGGGAATTGTTGAAATGAAGCAGGGAGAAGGTACTTTTGTAAGAGAGTTTGACCCAATGTCATTTACATTACCATTATCTACTGCAGCTCTGATGAATATGAATGACATTAATCATTTGCTCGAAGTTCGAAAAATATTAGAGGTTGGGGCTGCTTTTGTAGCTGCAACGAAAAGAACTGAACAAGATCTCCTTGCAATGGAATATGCATTAAATGAAATGAAAAATAACATTGATAATGAAGAACTAGGGGAGAAAGCAGATTGGTTGTTTCATTTAGCGGTTGCTTCAGCGTCGCAAAATCCAATTCTCGTTAGCTTAATGAATAATGTCTCAGGTATGATGGTTGAAGCAATGAAAGAAACGCGAAAAATCTGGCTTTACTCCAATCAGGCTACTGCTGACCGTCTTTATCAGGAGCATGAAGAAATTTATAATGCAATTCGTGCTAAAGAGCCAGAAAAGGCTCAGCAACTTATGTTAAACCATATTTCAAGTGTTGAAAACGTATTGAAATCATTTCATCGAACGAATAAATAAGAAGACCGAATTAGGTCTTCTTATTTATATGTTTCGAATATTTAAACTAGTTGCCTCTTAAAATATGTAGTTGCTTCCTCGCAATCATTCCGATTAAGTCTTTTCGACCTATCTCAACATTTCTTGAAAACGCTTCAATCAAAATTTCACCCATCTCTTAGTCATCAGATGACCTGTTGACTATTTTTAGAAAACGAGATATGTTGTATAAAAAGAAAACGCTACCGAAGTGAGGGGAGTATAGTGAAGGTATCACTATTTGTTACGTGTCTGATTGATATGTTTTATCCAAATGCCGGAAAGTCAACAGTTGAATTATTGGAACGATTAGGTTGTGAGGTAGATTTTCCTACTAATCAAGTTTGTTGTGGTCAGCCTGCTTACAATAGTGGCTATGTGAGAGAAGCTAGAAATGCTATGAAAAATATGATTCAAGCTTTTGAAAATGCAGAATATGTTGTGACTCCTTCTGGGTCATGCGCAACCATGTTTAAAGAATATCCTAAAGTGTTTCAAAATGATTCAGAGTGGTTTGAAAAAGCACAACGATTAGCTAAGAAGACATATGAACTGACTGATTTTATTATAAATGTATTACATATTCAGGATGTAGGAGCTTGTTTAAATGGGAGAGCAACGTATCATACATCTTGTCATATGACACGTTTACTAGGTGTGAAAGATTCACCCTTTCAATTACTTAAGCATGTAGAAGGGCTTGAAGTCATACCACTAAAAAATCAACATAATTGCTGCGGGTTTGGGGGAACATTTTCGATTAAAATGGCTGAAATTTCTGAACAAATGGTTGATGAAAAGGTCTCTAATATTGTAGAGGGCTCTGTCGACTACTTAGTTGGAGCAGACTGTGGGTGTCTGATGAACATCGGGGGGCGTTTGAAACGAAACGGGGTTAACGTAGAAGTTCTTCACATCGCAGAAGTGTTAAATTCAGTAGAAGAAAAGGGGGAATAGAAATGGCAATGAAAACAAGTGGAGATCCGTTTCAGAAGCGAGTTCAAACTGGGTTGCAGAATGATTTTATGAGGCAGGCCGTTTCGAATGCACAAGAAAGGCTTCAAAGTAAGAGACTACAGGCAGCCGAAGAATTAGGAAACTGGGAACATTGGAGAACATTGGGTGAACAGATCCGCCAGCATACACTTGAGAATCTAGATTATTATTTATTTGAACTTAGCGAAAACGTCGCAAGACGAGGAGGGCACGTATTCTTTGCACAAACGGCTGAAGAAGCGAACGAATACATTCGTGGTGTCGTTCGGAAAAAACAGGCAAAAAAAATAGTTAAATCCAAATCAATGGTAACAGAAGAAATTCATTTAAATCATGCTTTAGAAGAAGAAGGATGCCAAGTGATAGAAACTGATTTAGGAGAATATATCTTACAAGTTGATGATCACGATCCACCTTCACATATTGTTGCTCCTGCCCTTCACAAAAATAAGGAGCAAATACGGGATGTTTTTAAGGAAAAACTCCATTACGAGAAAACAGAAGTGCCTGAGGAACTCGCAATGCATGCTAGAAAAATGCTGAGGAATGAATTTTTAACGGCGGATGTTGGAATAACGGGGTGTAACTTTGCAGTAGCGGAAACGGGGTCTATTAGCTTAGTGACGAATGAAGGAAATGCTCGTCTAGTCACTACTTTGCCCAAAACTCAAATTACAGTTATGGGAATGGAACGAATTGTGCCAACATTTGAAGATTTAGACATTCTAGTTAGTTTGCTTACGAGAAGTGCAGTTGGTCAAAAATTAACAAGCTATGTAACAGTGTTATCTGGCCCGAAGGAAGATGGAGATGTAGATGGACCAGAAGAATTTCATTTAGTTATTGTAGATAATGGTCGATCAAACATTTTAGGAACTGAATTTCAATCGGTTCTTCAATGTATCCGATGTGCAGCATGTGTAAATGTTTGTCCAGTTTATCGTCATGTTGGCGGTCATTCCTACGGCTCAATCTATTCTGGGCCGATTGGAGCCGTTTTGTCACCTCTATTAGGAGGATATGAGGAATTTAAAGAGTTACCTTATGCATCTACCCTTTGTGCAGCCTGTTCAGAAGCTTGTCCAGTAAAAATTCCACTACATGAACTTCTACATAAACATCGGCAAGTTATAGTGGAACAAGAAGGGCGTGCACCGATTTCAGAGAAAATGGCGATGAAAGCTTTTGGGTTAGGAGCAGCTACGCCAAAGTTGTATCAAGCTGGTGCAAAATTAACCCCTCTTGTGATGAAATCGTTTTCGAAAGGTCATTCCATCTCGAAGGGTCCAGGTCCATTAAAGGCGTGGACGAAAGTTCGAGAATTCCCTGCTCCGGAAAATGGTTTTCGAGATTGGATGGAACGTCGAAAGGGGGAAAAAGAATGAGAGAAAACATTTATGAACGTGATTCATTTTTAAATAACATTGCTAAAAGGTTTAATAGACCAGTTCGGAAGCGAGACGTGATAAGACCAGAACTTAAATTTAACCCACAACTAGATGTATTGAAGGAAAAAACTCAGGATGAACTCGTTCAAGTATTAATCAATCAATGTACAAAAATTCAAACCGACACTTACCTCGTGACGAAAGAAGAACTTCCGCGTACTTTAAATGAAGTCTTTTTAGCCTACCGTGGAGGTCCCATTGTATGTTGGGAAGACCATAGAATTGATGATTTCCATTTGCGATCATTTTTGGAAAAATCAGCCGTTCACATGTGGGACCCAGTGCATAAGGAAAAGAATATCGCTTATTCTGAACAAGCCAATATAGGGATTACCTTTAGTGACATTACATTAGCTGAATCAGGAACTGTCGTATTATTTTCTTCGAAAGAAAAAGGTCGGTCGGTTAGCTTGCTTCCGAAAACATATATTTCAATTATCCCAAAGAGTACAATTGTTCCACGCTTTACGCAGGCGGCTCAAAAAATTCGACAAATGGTAAATGAGCAGAAAATGATTGCGTCTTGTATCAACTTCATATCTGGTCCGAGTAACTCAGCTGATATTGAAATGAACTTAGTGGTAGGCGTTCATGGACCGGTTAAAGCCACTTATATAATTGTTGAAGACGCCTAATAGGAGGGTGTTAAATGTTAACGCCATCGATAGCAAAGAAAATTATTGAAGAAGTGAAGAAGCTGACAAAAGAGCAATTAATCATGACAAATAAGTCGGGAACAATAATAGCCAGTACACAACCAGATAGAGTAGGCACATATCATGAAGGTGCCTACTTTGCATGTATGAACAAAATGAAACGAGAAATCAGGCATTGTGATGAAAAACAATTGAAAGGAGTTAAGGCAGGGATATGTCTTCCTATCTTCTTTCATCAAGAAGTTATTGGTGTAATTGGAATAACAGGCGACCCTTTAAAAGTGGATAGTTATGGGGAATTAATTAAAAAAATGACAGAATTGCTCATACATGAACGGTATTACTATAATCATAAAGAATGGATGCAAAGAGCTTACCAAATGTTTTTATTTGAATGGCTGACTGAATCGGAAAAAAACGAAGAATTTTACGAGAGAGCTAGTGTACTTCAAATTGATTTACAGAGCTCAAAACGAGTAATTATTGGTCGAATGGAATCGTTGTCTTCTCCCAATGGTCGATTTTTATATCAAGACTTACAAAATCTATTTGAAGATGGTTCGATTCGCATCTTTCAATGGACACAAACGAAGATCATTTTTGTGGTAGACAATCATGAAAAATGGACAACTACTTCACTTGCCTCCTTTTTGGAACAAATTGTTCAATACTGTCGACAGTATTACCGCGATGATGTCCATTTCGGTGTAGGGCATACTGTTCCGGCTCTTAAAATACGAGATTCTTATTTACAAGCTGAAAAAGCTGTAATGGCAGCAACATTGCACAAACAAATCGTATTTGAAGAAGATTTGGATTTAGAAATGTGTTTACAAGAGATACCATTTCAGACAAAGATACGTTTCGTCAAACGAGTATTGGGTCGGATAATAAAAGAAAAAGAGCTACTGCGAACGTTAAAAATGTTCATCAAACATAATGCAACGCTAAAGGAAACGGCCAATTCATTAAATTTACATATCAATACCTTGCATTATCGGTTGAAAAAAATTGAAGAGTTAACTGGTTATCATCCAAAAGAGATAAAGGATATGGCGACCTTATTTTTAGCTATTGAAATTTTGGATAAACATCCAAATTTATTGGATGAAATTGATGGAAATTCGTATATACATCCATAGAGAGGGAAACCTCTTTTTTTTATGCTTAAGAGAGAAGTATATGGATAGAGGTGGAACAGAATTGTTAAATGAAGTAAAAAATCAAATAATCCAAATAGTTGGAAGTGAAAATGTACAAGATACACCTGCGGCGCTTCTAGCTTATTCCTATGATGCCACACCAAACTATCAATCATTACCTGATGCAGTCGTATCTCCTAGAAACAAAGAAGAAGTTGCGAAAATCCTTAAACTCTGTAACGAACATAACATCCCGGTGATACCGCGTGGTTCGGGGACAAATCTATGTGCGGGAACATGTCCTGTTGAAGGTGGAGTCGTTTTATTATTTCATCATATGAACCAAATTATCGAAATTGACGAAGAAAATTTAACTGCAACAGTTCAGCCAGGGGTCATTACTCAAGATTTAATTGAAGAGGTAGAGAATAAAGGACTTTTATATCCTCCTGATCCAAGTTCGATGAAGATTTCAACGATTGGGGGAAATATCAATGAAAACTCAGGTGGTTTAAGAGGATTAAAGTACGGTGTGACGAGAGACTATGTGTTAGCACTTGAAGTGGTTTTACCGAACGGAGAAATAATTCAGACAGGTGGAAAGCTTGCTAAAGATGTTGCAGGGTATGATTTAACTCGTTTGTTCGTGGGTTCAGAAGGAACTTTAGGAGTTGTGACAGAAGCGATACTTAAATTACTTCCTCTACCTGAGTCTAAAAAAACAATGCTAGCATTATATCAAGATTTAGAGGCTTGTGCTCGGACGGTTTCCAGAATCATCGCAAGTAAAATAATCCCTACTACACTTGAATTTTTAGATAAAGCAACGATTGAGGTTGTTGAAGACTACACAAAAGTGGGTTTACCGACAGATGTGGAAGCCATTTTATTGATCGAACAGGATGGGATTGAAGAGGTGGTCCTTCGTGACATGGAAAAAATGAAACAAATTTGCTTAGAAGAACAAGCAATTTCCGTTCGACTTGCTCATTCAGAAGATGAAGCGAATGAACTAAGAATCGCCAGGAGGTCTGCTCTATCAGCACTTGCACGATTGAAGCCCACAACTATTTTAGAGGATGCAACGGTTCCAAGATCTGAAATTGCTAAAATGGTTAAAGCTATTAAAGAAATAGCAGATAAATGGCAGGTTCAAATTTGTACATTTGGACATGCAGGTGACGGAAATTTACATCCTACTTGTCTAACCGATATACGGAATCAGGAAGAGATGAATCGAGTTGAAAAAGCGTTTGAAGAGATTTTTGAAAAAGCGGTTGAACTAGGTGGAACGATTACAGGTGAACATGGGGTAGGGGCAATGAAAGCACCGTATCTTCAGTTGAAATTGGGAGAGAACGGGGTAGCGGCGATGAAAGCTGTTAAGCAGGCACTTGATCCGAAATCAATCATGAATCCTGGGAAAATATTTGCGAAAAATGAACGGAAGCGAGTGGTGGTTTCGTAATGATCACAAATAGCGAAAAACAAAAGATAGCGACTCATTTTCAGAACCGTATGGATGATGACGAACTATTGAATTGTATGAGATGTGGATTTTGTTTACCTTCATGCCCAACTTATATTGAAACAAACCGCCAAGAGGTTCATTCACCAAGAGGTAGGATTGCCCTCATGAAAGCTGTCAAAGATGGGGTGATTGAGCCAAATGAAGAGGTAGAGCAATCGTTAAACATGTGTCTAGGTTGTCGCGCGTGTGAGCCTGTATGTCCTTCTGGCGTTAAATATGGACATTTGTTAGAAGAGGCTCGAGACATTATTTATCAATCGAAGGAATATTCGAAGTTCAATCGATGGGTGCGTAATTTTCTTTTTCAAGCTCTAATCCCAAATCAAAGAAGATTGCGTAAAACTGTTTCACTTATTGGGGTCTATCAACGCTCAGGTATCCAAAAAGTTGCAAGAAAAATGGGAGTTTTAAATCTATTACCCTCCCATATAAAGACAATGGAAAAGACGTTGCCAAATATTCCTTCATATAAAGAGTTAGCTAGTCAACCACGAAATGTGAAACCGATAGGCCTCCGGAAAACAAGAATTGCTTTCTTCCGAGGATGTTTGATGGATGCGATGTTTTATGAAACGAACCAAGCAACGATTAAACTGCTTCAGTTAGCAGGATGTGAAATTGTTATTCCTCCCAAACAAACATGTTGCGGAGCTCTTCATGGACATAGTGGTGAAAAAGAGCAAGCAAAGGAGTTAGCGAAACGTAATATAGAAGCTTTTGAGCAATTAGATGTCGACTATATAGTAACGAATGCAGGTGGGTGTGGAGCATTTCTATATGAATATGATCATTTATTAAAAAATGATTCGGAATGGAATGAGCGTGCGAAAGGGTTCGTTCAACAAATTAAAGATGTGACAGATATTCTAGTAGAGTTGAAGTTTCATGAACAATTCTCACTACAACTTCCAAGTCAAATTGTTACTTACCAAGATTCATGTCATTTACGTAATGTTATGAAAACGGTACATTCTCCAAGAACATTATTAAAGTCCATACAAGGAATACAATTTAAAGAGATGAAGGAAGCGGATCGTTGCTGTGGTTCTGCAGGTACGTACAATATTGTACAACCTGAAATGTCTATGCAAATACTGGATCATAAAATGGGTAGGGTAAGGGAAACAAATGCAACTACAATTGTTACCGCTAACCCAGGTTGCTTACTTCAAATGAAGATAGGAATAGAAAGAGAGAACCGAAATGATTTGAGAGCAGTTCATATTGTAGACCTTATTTTAGAAGCAGTGAAGAATAAAAAACATGAATAGAAGCTGTCCCCACCCTATCAGGATAAACGGGGTGGGGAAAACGAAAGTTAGCACGTTGTAATCATTTCTTCATTCGTTGCAAAACCTCAGCTAACCCAAATAAAACGAGAGACTGGGAAAGTCCAAAAAGTGACCCAATGAATAATAGTCCATCAAATTCTCCGATAAAATTCATAATGAGGAAGGCGCTGCTTCCTAGAAGGAAGAGAAATCCTACCAGTGTTAGTAATCTTTCCATGTACTGACTACCTCCATTAATATAAACGTTGTTCGTATCCTTCTTTTAATCGGTTTGCGATTTGTTCCTCTCGCAAGTTTGGTATTTTCGCGTGATCAGCAAGTATTTTTGCTGGGTTTGGACATTCTTCTTTTTTAATCCAAGATTCATAGTTCCATAGGTTGGAGCGAATGAATGCTTTTGCGCAGTGTAGAAAGCATTCTTCAACGTGAACGGCTATTGCTAGCTTTGGTACTTTATTGTGAACGGCTAAAGAAGTGAGATGCTCTTCATCTGTAATAATCATCGCTTTTCCGTTTATGCGAAGTGTTTCCCCCATGTTTGGAATGACAAAAAGTAACCCAATCTGGGGATTTTCAAGGATGTTTGTTAAAGTGTCAGCTCGTTTATTCCCAGGACGTTCGGGGATTAGCAAATAATGCTCATTAACGATAGACACAAATCCTGGATGATCTCCACGAGGGGATACATCACACTCGCCTTTTTTATTTGCACTGCTAATAAAGACAAGCGGTGAAGATTTGATAAAAGATTGACAATGGTAATCGAGATAATGGATGACTTTGTTTTGAACTAATTCACTAGGTGTACCGATAATATCTCGTAATTGTTGTTCGGAAGTGATCACGCTTTGGAACAATTCAATCAGTCTCCTTTTTTGTGGATAATTATGGATAAGGAATCTTTTTTTACTCTATACGGAATGAGACGAGGATTCAAGTGAAGAATGGTATAATAAAGAAAAAAAGGAAACAGGGTGTTCAAACGTTATGAAGTGGTTGTCGTTTATGTTCATTGTAGCCGGATTATGTTTCATTGGATTCGCCGGCTGGAAAATTATTAATACGAAAGTTGAAACGAATCAAGCGAAAGAAGAAGCGAAAAAAATCGTTACAGAAGCTTCTTCAACAACCATTGAACATTCCAAAGACAATCCGTATCGACCTGAAAATGGGGAGGAAGCAGGGTTATTACTTATTCCAAAGCTTGAAGCAGAACTCCCAATTATTGAAGGAACGGACCCGGATGCTCTAGATAAAGGTGTTGGGCATTACGAAGGAAGCTATTATCCGAATGAAGAAGGGCAAATTGTATTATCCGGACATCGAGATACCGTTTTTCGAAGAATGGGGGAGCTTGAAATCGGGGATTTACTTGTTATTCAATTGCCGTATGGGGAGTTTACGTACGAAATGATTGATACGAAAATTGTTGCAGCAGATGATACGAGTATCATCACACTGCAGAATGAAAAGGAAGAACTGATTTTAACAACATGTTATCCATTCTCCTTTATTGGAAATGCCCCAGACCGATACATTATTTATGGAAAACGAGTATGAGCAGAAAGGCTCCCCTTGGAGTTTTTCTGCTCATTTTCTTAAATATTTCTAATAAGTGCTTTCATGTCTGAAGGAAGCGGAGCCTCCACCTTAATCTTTTCATTTGTAAATGGGTGAATAAGACTGATGTTTTCAGCATGAAGAGCTTGACGTTTCATGTTGTTCGTTTTCCCGCCATAAAGCTGATCACCTACAATAGGATGGCCGATAGATGATAGGTGAACACGTATTTGATGGGTGCGCCCGGTATCAAGTGTTAATTTCACAATTGAATATTTCGGTGGGAATTTTTTCACTATATGAAAGTGAGTAATAGCTTGTTGCCCACTTTTCGAAACTCTTCTTCTGACAGGATGGTGACGGTCGCGACCGATGGGAGCGTCGATTGTTCCGCTTTCTTTCATTTTCGTTCCGTGAACGATGGCGACATACGTTCGCTTAATTTTGCGCTCAAGTAAGTCTTGACTTAAGAGGGCGTACGCGAATCGATGTTTAGCAAAGATAATCGCACCCGAAGTGTTTTGGTCAAGGCGATGAATATGTCGAGCTTTTATTCCTTTTGCTTCGAAGTAGTAGGAAAGGGCATTGCCAAGTGTTCCTGTTTCACCTTCTTCATTTGGATGTGTGTTCATATACGGTGGTTTATTAACAATAATTAAGTGATCATCTTCGTATAAGATATCAAGCGGAAGATTTTCAGGTTTTACCTCATCGGTTTCCTTTGTAAATAGCTCAATGGCTAATTCGTCCCCAAGTGTTAACGGCTTGGTCCAATTTGGATCTACTCCATTAACCTTTACTTTTTTCTCCATTCGCCATTCATGAAGTAGGCCTTTTGGGACGCGGAAAGTCGTACGTAATAATTCTTGTAAAGGGATGGAGACCCAGTCGCTTTTTGCGGGCCATATCATCCACTGATCTTTTCGAATCATAGATAACTCCTTACTAATTAAAATATCATGACATCAGTATACACCAAATTGAACGGAAACACTTACCTGTAAAATGAACGGGAGAGCTATGGTATCCTTATGTAAGTAACAAATCGTAAAACGAGGGTGAGAATCGGTGAAAGTTGTATTGGCAAGTACGGAAGAGCAAGAACGCTATATAGAAGAACTAATTGAACAAATGTATACCGAGATCTTCCCAATGTACTTTCCAGATAAGAAAATTGAGGAATTTGAACAGTTATCCGTATTGAAACCTAATCAGTCAACCGGATACAACGGAACGTTACAAGAAGCTTTTCAAATTATGTCCAGTTTACAAGCACTTATTGCGATATTGGAAAATGCACAGGAAGCAGAAAAAAACGAGGAAAAATACCGAGAAATGTATGAAAAAAACTTACAAACATTAGAGCAATACGGATATAAATTTCCGCTGTCGTTTGATCAATTCCGTTCTGTTTTAGTAAGGGAAGATGATGTTTTTAGTCGGTATATAAAACCTGCAAATAAGTGGATTATATAACCAATTCATGCCATCAAGGATATGTGGTTATTCTTAAAGGTTCTTATCTAATTGTACTCTAAAAGTTTGTTGTTTTCAGAGATAGCATTGGATGCGAAAGGAGGACTCTTCTTTCGCTTCTTAGTGAATGGAATCTTCATATTTTACTTACGTTGTCTAAAAACGGAGCCATCGCAATAGCTGATGGCTTTTTTCATTGATTCATTGTATAATACTCTCAATTCAAATAGAAACGGAGTGATGATTGATGCTGAGTGTAAAAGCAGTTTTTAAATTAGGAGAAGGGTGTAGCGATTCCTAATGGAATAAAGCTGTATCCTTCTCATTTCAGACAATGGAATATAGGAGGATACGACATTGAAGACGTTAGAAACATTTGGTTGGAATGATTTTTTTCAAGCTCAAGTGGAAGATTGGGACGGTGCGATTGGACGTGTTACCCTTGAGCATAAGCATATGTATCGAATCGCCAATGAATCAGGCGAGTGGCTGGGAGAATTATCAGGGAAATTTCGCTTCGATGCAGTCTGCAAGGAGGATTACCCTGCTGTTGGAGATTGGGTACTATTTAAACCGCTGCCGAATGAAAAGAAAGCTGTCATTCAGCATGTGTTAAATCGAAAAAGTCGCTTTATCCGTCAAAGTGCAGGGAGTAAAATAGAGCAACAAATTGTAGCAGCAAACGTTGATTACGTTTTTATCGTTTCGTCTCTCAATCGAGATTTTAATGTTAGACGAATCGAGCGTTATGTGCTACTTGCTTACGATAGTGGAGCGACACCTGTCATTGTCCTGACCAAAAAAGATTTATGTGAAGATATCGAAGAGAAAAGAGCGGAAGTAGAAGAAGTGGCAATTGGTGTTCCAGTTGTTTGTGTAAACAATATAGAGCGTGAAGGGTATGACGAACTGTCTCCTTACTTATTGGAAGGGAAGACCATTGCCTTACTCGGTTCATCTGGGGTTGGAAAATCCTCATTACTAAACGGCCTAATGAATCAAGATGTTCAAAAAACCTTAAGTGTTCGAGATGGGGATGACAAAGGAAGACACACGACGACCCATCGCGAACTATTTTCACTCCCCAATGGAGCTTTAATCATTGATACACCTGGTATGAGAGAACTGAAGCTTTGGGAGGGAGAAGAATCATTAGATTCGACTTTCGCTGACATTGAAGAATTAGCTCGAACATGTCGATTCAATGACTGCCAGCACGAATCAGAACCGGACTGTGCGGTGAAAAAAGCGATTGATGATGGGAGTCTTGCGGTCGAACGGCTTAAAAGCTACAAAAAGCTTCAACGGGAAATTGCCTTCTCGATGAGAAAGCAAGATGAACAACTTGCTCTCATCGAAAAACAAAAATGGAAAAAAATCCATAAACACATTCGGAAAATGCCCCGTAAAAGGTAAGAAAAAAGGTGTGCTACGTTTTAGCACACCTTTCATTATTTTAGATTACGACTATGATGCCTTCCACTCGGTTAAGAGTTCTTGGTAAAAAGCTTCTTCTTGGAGACCTTCTACACGTTCCACTTCTTTGCCGTTTTCAAATTTAACAAGGGTAGGAGTAGCATTAATGTTGTAATCGTTCCATCCTTGCTCGAATTCTAATAAGTTATATTGTTGAATTTCAACGCCTAAATCGTCTGCAATAGGCATGAGAATAGGAGTAGCTTGTTTACAATAAACACATGTAGAGCTAAAGAAGTAGACGATCATGTCTTCTTCATTTTCGATTTGTTTGTCAAGCTCTTCCGGTAATATGATGTTCTGATAGTTTGGATCATCTAATAAGTTAATCGTCTCTGGATCTAATTCTGTTTTTCCATACGGGTTGTTTTCAATGGAAGCAAGCTTTTGCTGGTTTTGATAATTTGTGACGAATGCTAGTAAGCCGAATAATAACAAGACGATACTTCCAAAAATCAATATCTTTTTCATAATCTTTCACCTAACCTTTATTTCGAATAATCATCATGCTTGTAATGAAGATGATTGAAAAGCCAACGAGCGCTAAAAATGGAATGGTCGCAAAGCCGAATAAATTAATGTATTCTCCTGTGCAAGGGACTTGTCCACACGCCGGAGCTGTACTTTGGAAAAACGATACCTTTTGAATAGCATAATGATAAATTGAAATGCTACCCCCTATCGCAGATAAGACAGCTGAATATAGGGCAATGCTCGCGTCTTTTTTTACAGTTGCGATTCCTAAAATTATGACAAGAGGATACATGAAAATACGTTGGTACCAACAGAGCTCGCACGGAATAAACTTCATAACTTCTGAAAAAAACAAACTCCCTAACGTGGAAATGAGCGAAGCACCCCATGCGATAAATAATAAATTCTCTTGTGATTTTTCCTTCATAAAAACCCTCATTTCCTAATTACGATATCCATTCGTATTATAGAATAAGTAAACATTATTTGTAAAAGGAAACACAAGAACATTATACATATGATTTGTGAAAAATTAGTGAAAGAAGAAAAAAGTTTTTTTCAAGTAATAATTTACGCACTCCCGTTCAAACTATGTAGGAAAGGAGTGAATCATCATGAATAATATTCAACAAATTATGAGTAAAAACGTCGTTTGTGTTTCGTCAAACCAAACTGTTCAAGAAGCAGCACAATTAATGAACCAGCATAATATCGGTTCAATCCCGGTCGTTGAGAACGGACAAATTAAAGGAATCGTAACGGATCGCGACATTACAACACGAACAACAGCACAAGGGATGGATGGTAATACACCTGTGTCCCAAGTGATGTCTTCCAATATCGTTACGGGAGACCCAAACATGAGCTTACAAGAAGCAGCACAACTCATGTCACAAAATCAAATCCGCCGATTACCTGTAGTTGAAAACAATCAACTCGTTGGCATGGTTGCCCTCGGAGATTTGGCAACAAACCAACAATCGAATGAATCCGCAGGGGATGCATTAACGAATATTTCAGAGAATAATCGAACGAGTTAGAAAAGAGGGCGTCTTATTTAGACGTCCTTTTTAGTTGGGAACTAAAAACAATTTCCATGTTTGTTGGTTGAATTTTCGAAAAATAGTTGAAATTTAAATTTGAATTTCATAAAATGAAAACAAACATAATAACGTATTATATAAACATTATTACGTTATAACCACTAATGGAGGTTGAGAAAAAATGAAATATTTTTTAGACAGTGCCAAAATTGAAGAAATTCGATACGCGTATGAAAATTGGGGGATTGAAGGAGTTACAACAAATCCTCGTCACATTATGAATAGCGGTAAACCTTTTCTAACTGTGTTAGAAGAACTTGCGAGTGAATTTAAACACGTTTCAAACTTTCCAATTTCTGTTGAAATTAACCCTCATCTTGAAGATCCGAAAGAGATGGTAAGCGAGGGAAAGAAAATTGCTAAACTCTCGGATAATTTTATAATTAAAATTCCTTGTACAGAATCTGGGCTTATTGCCGCAAAAGAGTTAGAGTTTGAAGGGATTCGTACAAACATAACACTTGTATTCTCTCCTTCCCAAGCGCTTCAACCAGCTCGGATTGGTGCAAAATTCGTTTCTCCATTCGTCGGCTGGAAAGAGAACAGCGGAGAAGATACAGGTCAATATATTCAAGATATAGTAAATATTTATAAAAACTATGGTTACGATACAGAGATTATTGTGGCAGCATTGCGAAACGGAAAACAAATTGTAGATGCGGCAAAGACTGGAGCTCATATTGTCACTTGTGGTTTTGAAGTGTATAAGAATAGTTTCTACCATGCATTTACGAATCATGGACTCGATGTATTCCGTAAAGCATGGGATGAAACAGTAAAAGAAGAAGTAATGAATTAGAGAGTTTAAGAGAGGAAAAACGCTCGCGTTCAATATGATTTCAATTACGTAATGAATCGCAAGCGTTTTCATCTCTTGATCAAGGACTCTAGTTATAATGGAGGATTAAATGACTTATTTAGAACGAATACGAATATGTAACCAATCCATTCCTATATACACTATTCATAACAACCTTTTTAATCAGTATGGTAAAATAATGAAAATTGACGCGGATTTTATGGAGCTTTTTCAGTGTCTTGAAGAAACGAAGATACCGAATGATGGGAATATTTACGTAGCATCAGATCAAAAGATGGAACAGACAAAGGTTAAAGAAAAAGTCAAAAGGGATTATTATGGAGACCTATCAATCCAAATTGGCTACTGTAACGGTCATAATGAGTATTTAAACGCATTGGAGTTTCATAATGGGCATGAGTTGTTCCTTGCAGGTACCGATTTGGTATTACTGTTAGGAACAAGGGAAGAGATGGTAGGAGATTTTTTTTACACGAAAAATGTAAAGGCTTTCTTTGTTCCGAAACATTCATGTCTTGAGATCTATAGTACAACGCTTCACTTTTCTCCGTGTCAGGTCACAACGGAGGGGTTTAAAAGTATAATCATCCTTCCAGAAGGAACGAACACTCCCTTACAACATAGAGAGCAGAATGATCTGCTATTTATGAAGAATAAGTGGTTATTAACTCATTCAGATTGTGAGAGATTAGTAGAGAAAGGTGCATTTCAAGGTCTCTTAGGGGAGAATATTCACATTTGTCCGATTACATAATCGGTTATAAAGGGGGATTAATTGTGGGTAGTATCTGGTTTACGCTAATTTCGTGCGTGTTTTTCATGTTTTTAGTAGCGATTATTTCGTATTGGAAGACAAAAGGCGAAGTGAATGACTCTACTGGATACTTTTTAGCCGGTCGAGGATTAACGGGTATCTTTATTGCTGGTTCCCTTTTGTTAACAAATTTATCAGCAGAACAGTTGATAGGCTTAAATGGGCAAGCATATCGAAGTAATTTATCAAACATGGCATGGGAGGTTACAGCCTCATTTGCCATCGTTATCATGGCGCTATATCTTTTACCCAAATATTTAGGAGGGGCTTTTACTACATTACCGGAATTTTTAAGTAATCGGTTTGACGAAGGAGTTCGTCGATACACTGTTGTATTATTTATGTTAGGATATGTCTTTGTTACAATTCCTTCCACCCTATATTCAGGGGCTCTTGCAATACTTAAAGTCTTTGATGTTCCTGAAATTTTGAATATTTCTTATTCTCAGTCTGTTTGGTTACTTATTTGGGTTATTGGAATCATTGGTGCGATTTATGCGATCTTCGGTGGACTTAAAGCGGTCGCTGTTTCTGATACTATCAACGGAATTGGACTATTAATTGTCGGTATTCTAGTTCCAGTGCTAGGTTTTATAGCACTAGGTGATGGTAGTTTCCTTGATGGGATGAAAAAAATTGCTGTGACACACCCTGAAAAATTAAATGCAATAGGATCTAGTACGGATTCTGTACCATTCGGAACCATTTTTACTGGAATGATTTTCGCCAACTTGTTCTATTGGGGGACAAACCAATACGTAATTCAAAGAACTCTTGGAGCGAAAAATTTAGCGGAAGGTCAAAAAGGAGTACTTCTTTCTGGTTTTTATAAATTGAGCGTACCATTTTTAATGATGATTCCGGGTGTCATAGCATTTCACCTGTATGGTAACCAATATGATCCAGTAGATCTAGCTTACCCTGCATTGGTTGCAGATGTCTTGCCTACATATCTGTCTGGATTTTTCCTCGCTGTACTTTTAGGAGCGGTGTTTAGTTCTTTTAATTCACTATTAAATAGTGCAGCTACAATGTTTGCGCTGGATATTTATAAACCACAATTCAACCCGAATGCTTCTGATGAGAAACTAATTAAGATAAGTAAAACATTCGGTTGGCTTATCGCAATTGTATCTTTCTTTATCTCCCCACTTCTGATGAATGCACCAGATGGATTATGGGATTTGATTAGAAGGTTTACTGGATTTTTTAACATTCCAATTATTACAATCGTTCTAGTTGGATTACTAACGAAAAAGGTTCCTCCAATTGCAGCAAAAATCGTCATCGTATTCCATGTTGTCACTTACTATATGCTCGTATGGGGATTAAACCAGCTATTTGGCATTGAAATTACATTAAACTTTATTCATATTTATGCCATCTTATTTACAGTTGAAGCATTGATAATGCTAGTAATTGGTCGTTTACGTCCACTTGAAAAGGCGTATCAATATGCACCGAATGCAAAAGTATCTATGGTTCCATGGAAATATTCGTTGTTAACGGTAGTCGTTTTATTGGCGATGGTTGTGGCGGTGTATGTCACTTTCTCACCAATTGGCTTAGCTTATGAAAATGGGGTTGTTTCGTCATATTATTGGCTATCAATGATAGCGCTTACTATTGTAACGGTGATTTTAGGTGTTTTATCTGTTAAAAGGTGGACTAAACGTTATAGTCAATATCTGCAAAATCAACATCAACAAGTGATAGATCAAATTGATAAACTCGCATAATGAGGTGAAGTAGGGAATGAATACCCAAGTTTTAAAGAACGAAGGAATGACTGTACAAATGAAAGATGGTGAGTGGACGGTATATTGGAGTGGAGAACCCATTCTTTCTCATCGTGTTTCTGATCCATTGCTTTATGTAGGAATCGGGAAAGAAAAAGTGGAAATGTACCGAGGTAACTTCCAGATTGAGGATTATCTTTTAGAAAGAATTCCGCTTCGATATAGTCAAGTAAAAGAAGTAGGAGCAGGATATTGCATAGATTTCTATATGCATATTGATCAAGAGCCAGTTATGACGTATTTACTGAAGGTAACGGATGAGAAAATTCACCTACAATTATTAAAATCGAATGAAACCTATAACCGCTATTGGATTAGAATTGAAGCTTCAAAAGATGAAAAAGTATATGGCTGCGGTGAACAAATGTCTCATTTTAATTTGAGGGGGAAGAATTTTCCTCTTTGGACGTCAGAACCAGGTGTTGGCCGAAATAAAAACACGTATGTAACATGGCAGGCAGATGTGAAAGATAAAGCCGGTGGTGATTATTATCATACGAATTATCCGCAACCAACGTTTGTTTCTAGTAAAAAGTACTTCTTACATGTAGATACGACAGCATATTCTGACTTTGATTTCCGCCATGATGACTTTCATGAGTTACAAATATGGGCTGAGCCGAAAAATATAATGATTGAAGGAGCGAGTAGTTTTCTAGAACTTGTGCAGAAAGTTAGCGCATTTTTTGGACGTCAACCTGAATTACCGGAATGGACCTACAACGGAATGTGGTTAGCAATTCAAGGAGGAACGGAAACGGTTCAACAGAAATTGGATCTGGCTAAATCGTATGGCATTAAAGTGGGGGCCGTTTGGTGTCAAGATTGGCAAGGTGAGCGAATTACCTCATTCGGGAAGCGTCTCATGTGGAATTGGAAGTGGAATCGAGAGTTATACCCTAACTTGGACAATAAATTGAAAGAGTGGAAAGAACAGGGGGTTCGTTTCCTAGGCTATATCAACCCTTATGTTGCTGTTGAAGGAGACTTATTCAAAGAAGCGGAAGAAAAAGGGTATCTTGCACTAAATAATCAAGGTGAGACATATTTAGTAGATTTTGGTGAATTTGATTGTGGAGTTGTAGATTTCACAAATCCCGCCGCTACAGAATGGTATAAACAAGTAATAAAAGAGCATTTAATATCGTTTGGGTTAGATGGATGGATGGCTGATTTTGGAGAATATTTACCTACGGATGTTACTTTAAAAAATGGTAAATCTCCGATGCTTATGCATAATGCTTGGCCAGAATTGTGGGCGAAGACGAATTTTGAAGCGGTGAAAGAAGCTGGAAAGTTAGGGGAAGTTGTTTACTTCATGAGAGCTGGTTACAGTGGGTTCCAAAAATATTGTACGCTCTTATGGGCTGGTGACCAGTCTGTTGATTGGAGTCTCGATGACGGTCTTGCATCAGTGATCCCTGCTGCTTTATCATCTGGAATGTCGGGGATGGGGCTTCATCACAGTGATATCGGAGGATATACAAGCTTGCACGGAATGAAGCGTTCAAAGGAATTATTACTTCGTTGGACTGATCTAAATACATTTACCCCTGTCATGCGCTCTCATGAAGGGAACCGCCCTTATGATTGTTTCCAATTTGATGGGGATGAGGAAACGTTAAAACACTTTGCTCGCATGACCAATATTTATGTTGATTTAGCTCCCTACACAAAAATGCTCGTGAAAGAGAATGCTGAAAAAGGAATTCCTGTGCAGCGTCCATTATTTATGCACTATGAAGATGATCCAAAAACATATGAGATTCAGTACCAATACTTATATGGTAGAGATATTCTTGTAGCACCTGTATATCATGAAGGTGTAAAGGAATGGAATGTGTATTTACCAGAAGATGAATGGATTCATTTATGGACAGGTCAGTCTTTTTCAAAAGGAAATATACGAATTAGTGCAGAAATTGGGTATCCACCTGTATTTGTTCGAAAAGGCTCTTCTTGGATTGAATTATTTGAAAAGATTCGACATAAGTATGGAGAATAAATGGGGAAAGGGAAGTCAATTAAGTGACTTCCCTTTCATTTTTTTATTTAAAAATTTAAAATTGATAGAAAAATAACTTGTTATTATCTTTACATAAAAGGTTACTATCTTTATAATGGAAATATCAACAATGAAAAGGGGAATATTGGAATGTTAGAACACCGTGTACTATATGTACCAATTGGTCGTAAAACATTTGATTTACAAGTGGGAGAAGAGTATCGTGTCAAAACGATAGATTGGTTAAAAATGAATTGTTCAGAAGTATATGCACCAAGTGAAATCGTGACAAGTATAGAAGATCTAGAGTTATTTTTACGTGACATGAAAGAAGTTGAAGTCGACGCGATACTATATCAAAGTGTGACATTTGCAGATGGAGAGTTCATCCAAACAATAATAAATGAAAGGTCAGAGCATGTTGTTGTCTGGTCTGTTCGTGAACCGAGTGTAGGAGGAAGACTTCGACTAAATTCTTTAACGGGCGGTAATAGTACGTGCAATGTACTAAAAAATCATCAACACCCGTTTTCATTTTTATTTGGAAATCCAGACGAACCTAAACTTCACCAAAATTTACTGAAAACATTAAAGGTTCAATCAGTTATTCGTGATTTGAATAAATTGAAAATTGGTGTAATTGGAGATCATCCACCAGGCTTTTTCTTCTCTGACACAAAAGAAGAAGAGTTGGAAAGCGTGTTTGGAGTAATGACAGATCAGCTTGACTTAAAGAAAGCTTTTAAAGAATGTGTTCATCTTCCAGAAAGTGAATGGATGCCTGCTGTCGACATTGCTGAAAAATATGTGCATGGCATCAACAGAAATGAAGAAACGGTTCAAAGGTTTGCCCAGTTTTTTACTTATGTCCAAAAGTATATTGATACAAATAATATTCGCGCGTTGGCAATTCGTTGTTGGCCCGATTTCTTTAACGAGCTAGGAGCAGCTGCATGTACAGTTTTATCCCAGTTCACAGAACTTAAGGTCCCTTCTTCGTGTGAATCAGACATCCATGGGGCATTATCCATGTATATATTGCAACAATTGTCGGAAGGAGAAGCTCCTTACTTAGGTGATTTAGTTCATGTAAATGAAACGAATAATTCCGTTGTGTTCTGGCATTGCGGAGCTGGGGCATATTCATTAGCGCATCCCAAAACAGGAGCAAAAGCGGGGGTGCATCCAAATCGAAAGTTGGGCTTGACGATGGAGTTTGGTTTAAAACCAGGAAAAGTTACAATTTTTCGTGTTGGTTATACACCACAAGGCTACAGGATGATTATATTTGACGGCGAAGCATTAGATACAAAACAACCATTCAACGGCACATCAGTAGAAGTTCAGCTGAGTAAGGATGTTTCTGACTCGCTGGTAAAGTTAATGGAAGAAGGGGTAGAACCACATTTTGCTCTCGTATATGACGATGTGAAAGAAGAATTAGAACTTTTAGCAAAACGACTACAATTACCGGTTGTAACGATCTAAAAGGAAGAGGTTATCATCACTATGATGGAAGTAGATAGTAATAAAAATCTTCCTCTTTACTTACAAATCAAACATTTGTTAGTCAAAAGAATACGAAACAAGGAATGGAAGCCTAATGAACTAATTCCAACTGAGCGAGAGCTAATGACTAGGTATCAAGTATCCAGAACAACCATTCGTCAAGCAGTTGAACTTCTCGTTCAAGAAGGAATTTTAGAGAAAATACAAGGAAAAGGAACTGTTGTAAAACTTCCTCGATTGGTTGGGAACCAACAAGGTTTGAGAGGGTTTGCTGAACAAGTAAAGGACAAAGGATTCGCAACAAATTCAAAAGTTTTAAGAGTGATATGGGCAGATGACTTATTTCGAGAGCAAAAAATATTAAAGCTCAGTGAACAGGAATCAAAACTACTTCTAATTGAGCGGATTCGATACATCGAAACAAAACCTGTTGCCTTTGAGCGTAGTTGTTGGCCTGAAAGTATTGGAGAATTATTTATAAAAGAGGACCTTTCAACGCTCAATTTTTACGAAGTGCTAGAAAGGAACGGAATTTTTTTGAAAAGATCAAAGGATGAAATATCAGCAGTCAATGCAACAACATATGAAGCAACTTTACTAGGCATTCAGGGCGGACAATCACTTCTTCATATAAAGCGACTTAGTTTTGGTATTGATAATTTACCTATTGAATGGACACATATTAAGTTTCGAAGTGATTTTTATGAATATCAGATAAAATTAACACGATAAAGGGAGTGGGATTATGAATACGAATACGGTATTAAAACAAGAGATGTATATAGATGGTAAATGGATTGTGAAAGATGAAAGTATAGGGGTCTTTGACAAATTCTCTCAAGAGAAAATTGCGGATGTCCCTATTGCCAATAAGGAAGATGTTGACCTCGCTGTTCAAAGTGCAAAGGATGCACTTAAAAAAGAATTTTCACCCTATAAGCGCTATCTAGTTTTGAAAAAAGCAGCGGAGTTACTTCTTGAACGAAAAGAAGAATTTGCAAGCATATTGGCACGGGAAGTCGGTAAACCAATTAGAGAATCTCGTGGAGAGGTTGAACGAGCTGCACAGACGTTAGGAATTTCTGCAGAAGAAGCAAAACGTATTCATGGAGAAGGTGTACCTGTAGAAGCAGCACCAGGTTCTGAAAATCGAATGGCCTTTACTGTTAAAGTTCCTGTCGGAGTCGTTGCTGCTATTACTCCATTTAATGTTCCTCTTAATTTAGTTTGTCATAAAATCGGTCCAGGTCTAGCTGCTGGTAATAGTATGATAGTAAAACCAGCTGAATTGACTCCACTTTGTGCTTTGAAGCTTGCAAAGTTATTTGAAGAAGCAGGTTTACCGAAGGGAAGGCTACACGTATTAACAGGTCATGGCCCAGATCTGGGGAAATGGCTACTTGAAAACAGTGATGTAAATATGTTTACTTTTACAGGAAGCCCTCGAGTAGGCGAATATATTAGAGAAAGAGCAGGATTACGCAAAGTTACATTGGAGCTAGGGAATAACTCTGCAACGATTGTACATCGTGATGCAAATATTGAAAAAGCAGCCCAATTAGTGACTCAAAAAAGCTTTAATAATGCTGGGCAAGTGTGTATCTCTGTTCAAAGAGTCTATGTACATGAAGAAGTTTATGAAGAATTTTTAGAAAAAGTTATGATTCATACAAAAGAATTGAAATTAGGAAATCCTCTAGATGAAGCAACGGATATTGGCCCAATGATCAGGTTAAGCGATGCTGAAAGAGTTGAAAGCTGGGTTCAAGAAGCTGTGGAACAAGGAGCTAAAATTGAGTTGGGCGGTGAACGTCAAGGAGCTTTTTATGAACCAACGATTCTATCGAACGTCTCTCCTTCCATGAAAGTATGTCGACAAGAAGTGTTTGGTCCAGTAGTATCGATTGTTCCTTATCGAGATTTCGAAGATGCGATTGAGTGGGTGAATGACTCAGATTATGGTTTGCAAGCTGGATTATTCACAAACGATTTATCGCTTGCGATGAAGGCTGCAAAGAGTATTGAAGTAGGTGGATTAATCGTGAACGATGCATCTGCTTATCGAGTTGATCACATGCCTTATGGTGGTGTGAAAAAAAGCGGTACAGGAAAAGAAGGTCCAAAATACGCGATTGAAGAAATGACTGAAGAAAGAATCGTCGTACTAAATCTATAGGTTAGGACTCCTAAGCCATGACGTTTTTGCAAATATTACTTCCTATTTTTTTAATTTTCACAATTGGCTTTATCGGTCAAACTTTTTTGAAGTTTGATCCAAAGATGCTTTCAAAAATGGCGATTTATCTTTTATCGCCATTTTTAGTTTTTCGCACTTTCTATGAAACAAACATTAGTTTTTCATATTCTTACATGATTTTATATACGATTGGATTATGTGCAAGTATTATTATAATTCTGTATGTAATAGGATTCTTTTTAAAATACACTGAAAAAGAGATTTGTAGTTTAATTTTGTCTTCGGCATTTATGAATAATGGAAACTACGGTACACCAGTCGTTTTATTTGTCTTTGGAACTACTGGTATGAATTATGCTGTAATTCTTATGGTGTTTCAGCAACTGTTAATGGGAACTGTCGGCGTTTATTATGCTGCAAAAGGAAGTGAAAAACATAGTGGTGTAAAAAGTTCCTTACGTGCGATAACGCGAATGCCCCTAGTATATGGAGCAATGTTTGGAATCGTGTTTCAATTAGCAGAGTTGGAGCTTGGAGAGAATATCGAGAAAGCAGTTTATATGGTAGCAGATGCTGCCATCCCAACGATTATGATTATATTAGGTGCACAACTGGCAACGATATCGTTAAAAGAGATACCTTTTTTAAAGATATCGATTGCATTAGGTACACGTATGATTTTGTCGCCATTGATTGCGTATTTTATCGTATTCATGTTGCCAGTAGATGAAATATTAAAGCAAATTATGGTGTTGATGGCTGCAATGCCAACTGCTGCCAATACGACGATGCTAGCTATCGAGTTTCAAACCGATCCTGAATTTGTATCGAGCGCCACACTTATTACAACTTTATCTAGTCTAATTACTCTACCTTTCGTTATGTATGGAATAACCTTCTTGTTCTAAGTAATAATAAAAAGGTTCCGAAATCAGCTGTAGCTGATTTCGGAACCTTTTTTTAAGCCCCAATTCCAACACCAGAGAAGATTGTATAAACGATAATCATCGCAATCGTTGCGGCTATTCCCATAGGGTAGACGAGTTTCCATGGGGTTAATTCAACAGCTTGCTTTTCTTGTAATACGAATTCTGTTTCTCTAGGCTTAATTCGTCCGATTAGGAGCATAAGCGCCGAACAAAGGACGAATAAGATGGCTAAAATGTGTAAGAAATGAATGCCAGTATCCCAAACGAGTTGAGTTGCTGCGTAAATCGAAATAAATACCAGAAGAGAAATTTTAGCAGCAATGGCAGGGACGCGTTTAGTTACATATCCGATAAAGATGATAGTGAAAATTGGTACATTATAGAATCCGTTTACAATTTGTAAGTATTGGAAAAATCCTTGTGGTGCTTTTTCGATTAATGGCGCAACCGTCATCGCGAATAAAGCGAGAATAATTCCAATGACTTTACTATGTTGAACGAGCATTTTATCGGAAGCGTTCGGTTTGAAATACGGTTTATAAATATTTAGCACAAATAACGTAACCGTAGAGTTTAAAGCCGAGTTAAATGAAGACAGGATCGCTCCGAATAAAACGGCTGCAAAAAAGCCGACAAGTGGTTTTGGTAATACATAGTTTACAAGCTCAGAATAAGCATCCATCGGGTTTAATTTTGAGCCGAAAAGGTTAAACGCAATGATTCCCGGTAAAATTAAGAAGATTGGACCTAATAGTTTTAAGAAGGCAGCGATGATAATTCCTTTTTGTCCTTCTTTCAAGTTTTTAGCGGCTAGTGCACGCTGCATAATATGTTGGGCTGTTCCCCAATAAAACAAGTTAACGAGAAGCATACCTGTAAACATCGTGCTAAACGGAACAGGGTCAGTATCGGACCCAATCGCATTTAACTTTTCAGGCGTATGTTCCATAATTTTTGAGAAACCTTCGATCGGAGAACCATCACCTAAAACGGCTAATCCAAGGGTTGGGATTAATAAACCACCGATTAAAAGCCCAATTCCATTAATTGTATCGGATACCGCAACCGCTTTCAATCCACCGAATATGGCATAAATGGAACCGATGATCCCAATCGACCAAACGGTAATCCATAAGGCAGTTGTTCGGCTGACACCGAGCAGTTCAGGAACATCAAAAATCGCACTAATCGCAACCGCACCTGAATATAAAATTGGAGGTAAAAGATTAAAAACATACCCAAAGAGGAATAAAATCGTGACAATTTGTTTTGTTCCAAAATCATACCGTTCTTCTAAAAAGTCTGGAATCGTTGTAATACCGCCTTTAAGGTATCTTGGGAGTAAATACAAGGCAACGATAACAAGGGCGAGCGCAGATCCTACCTCCCAACCCATGACAGACATATTAAACTCGTAACCTTGTGCATTCAGTCCGATAAGCTGTTCTGTTGATAGATTGGTTAACATTAAGGAACCAGCAATGACCCATGCAGACAAGCTACGTCCGCCTAAAAAATAGCCATCAGCTGTCTCTAAATTTTCTTTACGAGTAAAACGGTAAGAAATAAAAGCAACAAGTCCGGTAAAAAATAAAAATGAAACGAAGGTCAAAACACCCACAGTATCCACTCCTAATCAATAAATTTGTAAATGGTATAGAGGTGAAGATGATGTATCCATTTCCTAAAATGACAAAACCTTATCTCGGATTGTTTGCGTATGCTAGTTTGGTGTTGAGTTATCTCTTCCCGTTCGTACATATGCCTGATTCGGTTTTTATCTCGTTATCCTGTGTCTTATCTCTTGTTTATGTGTATTGGTTCGGGTGCTTAGTCGATGAAATCATTACAATCGATAAGAGGTTTGAACCGTTTAGGCAAGTGTACGAGCTATTTCAATTTTTCTTTTATATGGAAGTGATTTTTACTGGGCTATTGTCTTTCATGAATACAACCCAAATGCTAGATAACGGTGTCATCGTGTTAGTATGTATGATTCCTTTCTACATATTCTCCTTTTTTATGGCCTGTCATTTGTTATACGCTTTCAAAAGAGAGCGAAATAAAACGATTACAAAAGTACTTTCCTTGCATCTTTTGTTTCTCGCCTTTTCCATCCACCCTCTGCTACAATTAATGACTTCTGGTATCTTAGTAATCGGCCATTTCATGATTTTGTATGAAGAGGTAGGAACCTCTAAAAGTGGTGTGTAAGCGAAGGTTTTTACTAAAAAAATAAAAAGTTTAGTAAACCCTTACATTGACAAGATTAGCAGAAAAAATCCAATGATTCAACAATATTTTTCAGAAATATCACAATTAATCCGCTTTCTTTTCAAAGTTTATGTGGTTGATTCTAGTAGATTCCATTTCCTTGTATTGACATAACAAATCATTCGTTGCTATGATTCAACTAATATTTTAGTAAAAATTTTATTAGTGTTTTATCTGGAGGGGAGTAGCGTTTATGCCGATTTTTTTTAATGAAAAATCAATGGAGTTTCACTTACAAGGAAAAGATGTGAGTTACATTTTTCACGTCTTACCCAATCTCCAACTTGGTCACCTGTATTATGGGAAGAAGGTTCGTCATCGAGAATCTTTTTCGCATTTATTCCAAACGCAAGCGAGAGCGACGGCATCATGTGTGTTTGAAGGGGATTTAGCTTTCTCGCTTGATCAAACAAAACAAGAATATCCGTCTTACGGAACATCTGATTATCGTGAGCCAGCATTTCAAATTCTTCAAGAAAACGGGAGTCGGATTACAAATTTTACATATAGGGACCATAAAATTTTCTCAGGGAAGCCGAGGTTTGATGGGCTTCCAGCTACATATGTAGAAAGGGATGAAGAGGCCACGACAATACTGATAACGTTAGTTGATGACGTTATTTCGGCGGAAATCCAACTTTTGTATACCGTATATGAAGCGTTTAATGTTATCACAAGAAGTGCGAAATTTATCAATTTCGGGAGTGAAGACCTTAAGTTAACGAGAGCATTAAGTGCAAGTGTCGATTTTTTTGATTCCGATTATGAAATGGTTCAGCTATCAGGATCGTGGGCTCGTGAGCGTCACGTAAAATGTCGAGCATTACAACCTGGCATTCAAAGTGTCACAAGTACAAGAGGGACGAGTAGTTCGCAGCAAAATCCATTTATTGCGTTAAAACGTCCGAATGCAACAGAGCATATCGGAGAAGTGTTCGGTTTCAACTTTGTTTACAGTGGAAACTTCTTGGCGCAAGTAGAAGTCGACCATTATGATGTAGCGCGTGTCTCGATGGGGATTCATCCGTTTGACTTTCAATGGGTGTTAAAGGTGAATGAATCGTTTCAAACACCAGAAGTGGTTATGGTGTATTCCGATAGAGGGTTAAACGGAATGAGTCAAACTTATCACGAGCTTTATCGTACAAGATTGGTTAGAGGACCTTGGCGGGATAAAGTGAGACCGGTTTTAATTAATAACTGGGAAGCGACTTATTTTGACTTTAACGAAGAGAAAATTCTTGAGATTGCAAAAGAATCGAGTCAACTTGGTGTCGAACTGTTCGTTTTAGACGATGGATGGTTTGGAAAACGAGATGATGATACTACTTCGTTAGGTGATTGGTTTGTGGACGAGCGAAAACTTCCGAATGGCATCGCTTCTTTAGCATCAAACATTAAAGAGTTAGGTCTGTCTTTTGGTCTTTGGTTTGAGCCGGAGATGGTCTCGAAGGAGAGTGAATTGTACAAAAAGCATCCAGATTGGCTAATTCATGTGGAAAATCGTTCGCAATCCCATGGTCGAAATCAATATGTCCTTGATTTTTCACGAAAAGAAGTGGTTGATTATATATACAATCGAATGTCTTCTTTGTTAGATGAAGCCGATATTTCTTATGTTAAATGGGATATGAACCGATACATGACAGAAATTGGGTCGGCGACTTTACCGGCAGAGCGGCAAATGGAAGTGGCGCATCGTTACATTCTTGGAGTGTATGATTTGTACGAACGTTTAACATCTGAATTTCCACATGTATTGTTTGAATCGTGTGCGAGTGGGGGATGTCGCTTCGACCCAGGAATGCTTTATTACGCCCCGCAAACGTGGACGAGTGATGATACAGATGCTGTCGAGCGCTTGAAGATTCAATACGGTACTACGTTTGCCTATCCATTAAGTTCACTTGGGGCGCACGTATCTGCCGTCCCGAACCATCAAGTATTCCGTGAAACGAGTTTGAAGATGCGAGGGGATGTTGCGTATTTTGGTGTGTTCGGGTATGAGTTAGATGTAACAAAAATGACGGCTGAAGAAAAAGATATGGTTAAGAAGCAAATTGCCTTTTATAAGGAACATCGCGAATTGTTTTTAACAGGGACATTGTATCGATTGGAAAGTCCATTCGAAGAAAACGTGACAAGTTGGATGGTAGTTTCTACGGATCGAACTGAAGCAATCGTTGGTTATTACCAAGTGTTAGCACGTCCGAATCCTGGCTTCCGTAAAATTACCTTGCAAGGTCTCGACCCAGATATGGAATATATGGTAAATGGTGAGGTTAGAACATTTTTTGGTGATGAATTAATGCATATTGGTATGCATCTTGAGCCGGAATTCTCAGGCACTGACCAAACAAATCGAGAAATGATAGGTGATTTCACCTCTAAAATCATTCATTTAAAAGCCGTTCAATAATTGTAGTTTTAATAGTAGCTCGAACTATGTTTCGAGCTACTTTTTTTTGAAAGAAGTCTATATGCAAACATCTATGTAAAAAAATAGAAATAATTTTAACGTTCATTTTACATCATTTCGTTTATACTTAGAGTATAAGCAAGATGATTGGGGTGATTTTCTTGGAAGAAACGTTACGACTCATTTTAAACGAATTGCAAGAGCTGAAAATAGGACAAGCAAGATTCCAAAAATCACAAGAAGAAATGAAAGAAAGACAACAGAGGCTTAGTCAAGATGTTAAAACCATCAAGGAGCATCTTTTTAGCAGTCTAGGGATGTACTTTGAAAGTGTTGAGAAACATATTGATGAAAAAACGAAGGAACTAAAAATAGTTTTAGAAGAACAACAAAAGGTGATTGATACATTGGCGGTTCGGTCTGTCAAGCATGAAAGTGAAATCCGAGACATTAAGCGAATATTAGAAAGTCGTTAAAGGAGCGTATAGGCTCTTTTTTTTATGCTTTTTCTCCGAGAATCAGATGCGTGAATGATGTTCTAACTATAGCTCTATCAAAACAGATGAGATTTCAGGGTGGGAAGTTTGAACAATCGGAACCTTATGTGGTCATTCGCATTGGTGAACGTAGAAGTACATGTACTAAAGTATGATGTGTATGAGTAAAAACATCTTAATCGGAGAGGTGTTTCTGTTGTTCTTAACGTGAAAACGATGTTAAAAAAATCAAAATTAACACTAGACGTTTTTACTGAAAGGTAGTAAAATTTTTAGTAAAATGGTAAATGGTTTTGAATTGTTTTTTTATCCTTAATCGTAAGCGGTTTCAATAAGTGGTGTGTAAGAGAACGATTGAAAAGGAGTGGAATTATGTTGAAGCAATTAGAAGAAAAATTTTTTCAAATATATCCAGATCAAGTGGGGAAGGAAATTCGAGCATTTTTCTCTCCCGGCCGTGTCAATTTGATAGGAGAGCATATTGATTATAACGGTGGTCACGTAATGCCTTGTGCGCTTGAAATTGGAACGTATGTTGTGGTACGCATGCGAAACGATGAAAAAATACGATTGTATTCGGAGAATTTTCCGGAAGAAGGAATCATTGAAGTGACAACTGGGCAACTAGAATACGATGAGAATAATGCGTGGGCAAACTATCCTCTCGGTGTCATAAAAGAAATGACTAAGTCGATATCTAATGTGAACGGAATGGATCTCTATTTTGTTGGAACGATTCCAAATGGAGCTGGATTATCGTCTTCCGCTTCGATTGAACTCGCGACGGCGTTTATGATGAACCGTTTGTATGAACTATCTTATACCCGTCTTGAATTAGTTCAGTTATCACAAAAAGTAGAAAATGAGTTTATCGGGGTTAATTGTGGCATTATGGACCAATTTGCGGTTGGATTTGGTAGAAAGGAAAAAGCCATTCTATTAAACTGTGATCATTTAACGTATGACTATTTACCACTACCTCTAAAAGGAGCAAAGATTGTCATTGCCAATACGAATAAAAAACGAGGATTAGCAGATTCAGCCTACAATGATCGCAGAACAACATGTGAAAATGCCCTTTTAAAAATTCAATCTATTTTCTCGATTGAGCAGCTTGCTGAATTATCGTCTAAGCAGCTTGAGCAAGTGGAGCATTTGTTAACTGAGGAAGAATATAAGCGTGTTCGTCATGTCGTTACGGAAAATGAACGGACGTTAAAAGCTGTAACGGTGCTTCAAGAAGGGGATGTGGAAGCGTTTGGAGCATTAATGAAAGCATCTCACCTTTCGCTAAAAGAAGATTACGAAGTGACAGGCGTTGAATTAGATACTCTTGTGGAAGCAGCGTGGAATCACCCTGGGACGATTGGAGCACGCATGACGGGAGCTGGATTTGGCGGCTGTACGGTAAACATTGTAAAAGATGAAGAGGTTGATTCATTTTTATCTCGTGTTGGCTCTGAATACGCTAAAAAAATTGGTTATGAAGCAAGCTTTTATGTTGTTGATGTAGGAGATGGCGTGAAAGAGTTGACAGAAAACCTTGAAGTTGTAAATCGATAAATTTTAAAGAAGGTGAATGAGCATGTATTTAGGTGTTGACTATTATCCAGAGCATTGGCCGAAAGAAATGATGGATGAAGATATAAACGGAATTAAGCAACTTGGAGCTAACATCGTACGAATCGGAGAATTTGCTTGGCATTTGATGGAGAAAGAAGAAGGGGCATTTGATTTTTCCTTCTTCGATGAAGTGATTGAAAAGCTAAAGAAAGAACAGATTGCCGTTATGTTTGGTACACCGACAGCAACGTTTCCGGCGTGGCTTGCGAAAAAACATCCTTCCATCTTATCGGAAGATGAAAACGGTCAAAAACGAGTTTTCGGTGGAAGAAGGCAATATTGCTTTACTTCACCTATTTATCGTAAATATGCAGCGAAAATAACGGAAGAACTTGTGAAGCATTACCGTGAGGAAGAATCCATCATCGCCTGGCAAATTGATAACGAATTTGGGCATGAGGGAAGTGATATGTGTTATTGCTCTCAATGTCATGAGGGGTTTCAACAGTATTTGCGTACGAAATACAAATCGATTGACGAACTAAATGAGCGTTTCGGAACGATTTTCTGGGGGCAAACGTACAACGACTTTACTGAAATTCCTTTGCCAACCAAAACGATTACAACACATAATCCTACCCTTCAACTAGAATGGGCACGTTTCCGCTCATTGACACTGAACTCATTCGCTCATGAAATGACGGCAATTGTTCAAAAGCATAAAGGTGATCATCAAAAAGTAACGACGAACGTATCTGGTGGTTTCTTTCAAAAATGGTTTGATCATGCTGAAAATGTCCGACCACTTGATTTTGTCTCGTACGACAATTATCCGGTTTGGGGCGGATTGGCTGAACCAATTACACCAGCACATATTGCGATGACGCATGATTTTAACCGCGGATTATTAGGTAAGAACTACTGGATTGTTGAAGAGCTAATGGGTGCACAAGGGCATAATGTCATCGGATATTTACCGCGTCCAAATCAAGCGAAAATGTGGTCTTATCAAGCGTTTGCGCATGGTTGTACGGATATGCTTTATTTTCGTTGGCGTGGCATGACGAAAGGAGCCGAGCAATTCTGCTTCGGAATTGTTGACCATGACAATACGTATGGACGGAAATACGAAGAAGTGCAATCGCTCTTTGAGAATATCCGACAATACGATGAGTTATTGAAGTCAGACATTTCTTCGGATATCGCTGTCTTGTATGACTACGACAATATATGGTCGTGGCGATTCCAAGTTCAAAGTGAAGGATTTGACTTTACGAATGAGCTTCTGCGCCTGTATACACCGTTCTATAAATGGAATGCGAAAATGGATGTCATTCCAGTTGATCGAGATTTTAACCGTTATAAAGTGCTCATCATCCCTGTGTTACAAATCATTGACGAGTCTTTAAGTGAACGATTACGTGCATTTGTTCAAAATGGTGGAACCATCGTGTTTTCGTTCCGAACAGGTTTGAAAGACAAAGATAACAACATTCATTTTAAACAACCTCTACCAGGGTTTGTTCGTGACCTCGCGGGTATTCGCGTTGTGGAGACGGAAGCCTTATCTGATTACCAACTGGTGCCGATTGTTGGAGTAGGTGAGAATGAAGGGGAAACAGGAGAAGTCTCCGTATGGCGTGACCTCATTCAATTGGAAGGGGCGGAAGCATATTACCGGTACGATGACCCGTTTTATCACGAACGTGCAGCTATTACGAAGCACCAATATGGTAACGGAACCGTGTATTACATTGGCGGCGGCGTTAATGAAGAAGTTTTAATGCCAATCGCAAAGGAAATTATTGATCATCACAAGATTGAGTTTGTTCAGTCAGAAGATGGGGTTGAAGTGTATGTTCGCGAAGTAGAAGGAGAACGATATGCCTTTATATTAAACCATACAGCGAATGAAAAAGAGTTTAATGGAGAAACACTTAAGCCTTTTGAAAGCAAAATTCAAAAATGGTAATTAGGAGTGAGCAAAATGGCCGTATTAGTTTGTGGAGGAGCAGGGTATATTGGAAGTCATGCTGCCTTTGCGTTACGAGAAAAAGGGGAAGAGGTCGTCGTTGTAGATAACTTACAAACAGGTCATGAAGAAGCGATTCAAGAGGGAATGTCTTTCTATGAAGGAGATTTGCGCAACGAGGAGTTTTTACGCTCTGTATTTGAAAAGCATGAAATAGAAGCAGTTCTTCACTTTGCAGCGGATTCACTCGTTGGGGAAAGTGTAAGTAACCCGTTGAAATATTATGATAACAATGTTGGAGGGGCAATCGCTTTACTAAAAGTAATGAATGAGTTCGATGTGAAGCGAATCGTCTTTTCGTCGACCGCTGCAACATATGGAGAACCGAAACAAATTCCAATCATGGAAGAAGATGAAACGAATCCGACGAACCCTTACGGGGAAACGAAACTAGCAATAGAGAAAATGTTGAAATGGTCAGAAGATGCTTACGGGATTGAACACGTTGTTTTACGCTATTTTAATGTAGCGGGAGCTCATCCAAACGGCATCATCGGGGAAGATCATCAACCGGAGACGCATCTAATTCCAATTGTGTTGCAAGTCGCATTAGGAAAGCGTGAAAGAATTATGATTTTCGGAGACGATTATGATACGAAAGACGGCACATGCATTCGAGATTACATTCACGTCAATGATTTAATTGATGCGCACTTATTAGCATTAAATCGCCTTCGAGAAGGAAAAGGAAGTGCGACGTACAATTTAGGGAATGGAAATGGTTTCTCCGTCAAAGAGGTTATTGAAATGGCTCGTAAAGTGACTGGAAAAGCTATTCCTGAAGAGGTAGCACCAAGACGTGCAGGTGATCCAGCGAAGCTAGTCGCTTCTTCCGAAAAGGCGATGAAAGAATTAGGATGGGAGCCGAAATACGCATCGTTAGAAATAATGATTGATACTGCATGGAAGTGGTTTCAACAACATCCAAATGGGTATGAATCCACAAGGGGGAAAGAAGTGTGACAAAAGAATTATCTCTTCAAATAGGTCGTCTTATTCAATATGGATTGCAAAAGCAGTTGATTTCAAAATGGGATGTGGAATACTGCGTTAATCGCTTGTTAGATATCTTTCAAATGGATGAATATGAAGAGGTTGAGGTTCCAAAGGAAGCGCTAGATTCACCTGTTTCGATTTTATCGAGATTACTAGACATAGCATACGAACGTGGTATTATCTCAGAAAACACAGTTACTTATCGAGATTTACTAGATACAAAAATCATGGGGTGTCTAACGCCGCGTCCATCTGAAGTCGTTCGTACGTTTAAAAGGCTTTATGACGAGAATAAAGAAGAAGCGACACGTTATTTTTACGAATTGAGCAAAGATGTGCATTACATTCGTACCGACCGTATTGCGAAAAATGAGCATTGGTTTAGCGAAACGGATTACGGGCGTTTAGAAGTCACAATCAATTTATCCAAACCGGAGAAAGACCCGAAAGCGATCGCAGCAGCGAAAAAACTGAAAAGTAGTGCATATCCGAAATGTTTACTTTGTAAAGAAAACGTCGGGTATAACGGAAGGCTAAATCATCCCGCGCGTCAAAATTTACGTGTCGTTCCGATAGAACTTGATGGGGAAGGATGGCGAATGCAATATTCCCCGTACGTCTACTACAATGAGCATGCGATCGTTCTTTGTGATGAACATCGGCCAATGGTCATCAATGAAGGAACGTTTAGACGTTTACTCCAATTTGTGGACCAGTTCCCACATTATTTCATTGGTTCCAATGCAGACTTACCGATTGTGGGAGGCTCGATTTTAAGTCATGACCATTATCAAGGTGGAAATCACACATTCCCGATGGCAAATGCACCGATTGAAGAATCATTTTCGTTACGTGAGGATGTCCAACTTGGGATTGTTCGCTGGCCGATGTCTGTTTTACGATTGACCTCTACTTCATATGAAAAGTTGGTTGAAAATGCGACGGAAATTCTTTCGCTATGGCGGGCGTATAGCGATGAAACTGTAGGCGTTTTCGCTTCGACAAACGGTGAGCCTCATAATACGATTACGCCGATTGCGCGGAAAAACGGTGATCAGTTTGAACTTGATCTCGTCTTACGTAATAACCGGACGAGTAAGGAGCATCCACTTGGTATCTTTCATCCACATACTGAAGTACACCATATAAAGAAGGAAAATATCGGATTAATTGAAGTAATGGGTCTTGCTGTATTACCAGGACGATTGAAAGAAGAGATGGAACTAATCGCTCACTATTTAGTAGACGGAGATTTAAAACGTTTAAAAGAAAATGAGAAAACTGCCAAACATTTCGAATGGGCAGAAGCTATCTTGAACCGATACGAGAATATTACGAAAGATACTGTAGGAAATATATTACGCCATGAAGTGGGGAAAGTTTTTTCAACTGTATTAGAGCATGCGGGAGTCTTTAAACGGACTTCGGAAGGAAAAGAGGCGTTCCGTCGTTTTATTCATCATATTCAAACGAACGTTCAGGTGGAGAAAGCAAGATGATAAAGGAAACGGTATATAAAGGAGTACAGGCGCTACAATTCGAAAACGAGGTCATTCGGGCGATTGTCCTTCCATCCTATGGCGGAAAATTAGCTAGTCTCTTTGATAAAAAAGGGAACTATGAGTGGCTCTTTCAAGCAGAAGGAGAATTAACTATTCCTCCTTACGGAGCCGACTTTTCCCAGTATGATTCAAGTGGCTTTGATGAAGTTTTTCCGAGTATTGATGAAACGGTTCATCCTTTAAATGGTGAGGTTGTTCCGGACCATGGGGAAGTTTGGGCGATGCCGTGGGATGCGAGGTTAGATGGCGAAACGTTGCATTTGACGGTACAAAGCGAACGATTTCCGTATATTTTACACAAAACAATTCGACTAAATGGTGAGAGCTTAGAAATATCGTATCGAGCGATAAACAGAGGAAATCAACCATTCTCATTCATTTGGACTCCTCATGCACTGTTAAATTTAAATGAACATTCGGAAATTGACGTTCCTGCTCACTTAAACGAGATTATGTCAGTCGAGCATAGCACTGTACATTTAGGAGAGTGGGGGACGAGACATTCGTATCCTATGACGGTGTCCCTTCAAACGAATGAATCAATCGATTTGAGTAAAATGATGGGATCAAAGAATAATACTTGCGAAAAATTTTACTTTACAGAGAAGTTAAGAGAAGGTTGGTGTAAAGCTATTCAACGTGATATTTCTCGCCAATTAACGTATGAATTTCCGGTTGAGCAAGTTCCGTACTTAGGAGTATGGAAAACACAAGGTGGCTACAGAGGAGATTACAATTTTGCTTTAGAGCCCTGCACCGGTGTATACGATGATGTTTACGTTGCGGAGAAAATTCGTAAAGTATCCCAAATACCGGCGAATGAATCGGTTGAATGGTTTTTCAATATGAAAGTGGAAGATTTATAAAATAAGGCGCAAATCTACCTATGTAGGGGAGGATTTGCGTTTTTTTTATTGTTACAGAACGTTTAAGTTCAGTATTCTCTTTACAGTTTTTTTGGTGTCTAGCTCCAAGCGCCATCAGCTCGGGTCGCTTCGGCCCTGCCGTGGCGACGGAAGCCTCCTTGCAGGTCCTCCAGCGCCCTTCGCCGATAGGCGGGCGCTTTACGTTTTTCTTACTTTCTTTCAAAGTTAAATATTAATAAAAAAATAGAAAAATAAGATAATGTTTTAGTAAAAAAGTTTAGTTAAAATTATTGACTATTTTCAGTTAATTTACTAAAATCAAAATTGCAGATAATGAAAACGCTTACGAAGTTTGCGTGATAGAAGGGAGAATGGGGAAATGAAAAAGCTATATGGCATGATTAGTTTTTTACTCGTATTCTCGCTAATCCTCGTTGGTTGTAGTTCAAATGAGGGAGCAAGTAGCGAAGATGGAAAAGTAACGTTAACGGCATGGGCGTGGAATGTAAACGTCGGTGCACTTAATGAAGCAATGGAGAAGTATCAAGAGGAACATCCAAATGTTGAAATTAAAGTGGAGGACCTTGGTCGTCTTGATGTGTATGATAAATTATCGACTGGTTTAGCAGCTGGTGGTACGGGACTACCGGATATTGTGCTTGTTGAAGATGATCGCATTCACGGCTATGTGGAAGCGTTTCCGAAAGGATTCCTAAACTTATCTGAAAAGGGATTTGATGAGTATGCAAATCTTTTCCCGCAATTTAAGAAAGATTTAACAAGTGTAGATGGCACTTTTTATGCGATGCCATTTGATGCGGGTCCAGGCGGAATGTTTTATCGCCGTAGCTTATTTGAGCAAGCAGGTGTAAATCCTGATGAGATCAAAACGTGGGACGATTTCTTAGAGGCAGGTCAAAAAATTAAAGATGAAACAGGCGCATTCTCCATGCCGCTTGATAAATTTAAAGATGATCCGACATTCCGTATGATGTTAAATCAGCAAGGGGTATTTTACTTTGATGAAGAAGGAAACATTGACTTAACGAATCCAAAATCAGTCCAAGCGATGGAAATGTTAAAGAAATTTTCAGATGCAGACTTAATTAAAGATGTTGATGGCTGGAACGGTATTGTTTCCGCTACGATTGACGGATCGGTTGCAACGATTCCATTTGGTGCTTGGTATTACGGAACAATTGTCGATCAAGCAAAAGATTCTGAAGGAGATTGGGGCGTATTCTTACTTCCTGCCTTTTCAGAAGGAGAAAATCGCGCTTCTAACTTAGGTGGTTCTAGCTGGATGATTCCAGCGTCGTCTGAGCATGCGGAGGAAGCATACGACTTCTTAAGCTATTTCGCTACAACAGATGATGTTCAGTTAATGGCGATGGAGAAATATGGTTTATTCCCGAGTTTAAATTCCGTCTATGATTCTGACGTATTTACCGGTGAAGTAGAATTCTTCGGTGGTCAGAAAATTTGGCAGCTGTTCGCTGAGGAAATGAAAGATGTGCCAACTGCCTATTATACGAAGGATTACTCACTAGCTTTAGATGAAGCAATTAAGGCGCAAGCCGATGTCTTTAACGGAAAAGACGTAAAAGAAGCGTTAGAGGAAGCCGCAGATCGATTAGCTGATCGTACAAAGCGTGACGTAAACAGCCATTAATTTGAGGAGGGGAGATTTAGAAACGAATCAACTATTCGGCTTCTAAATCTCTCTTTTTTCAAATCGAGATGGTCATCTTGGGAGATTGCGAGTCTTTCGCTTGTTATTATTTTCATGAGGAAAGAGAGTAGGATTCATATGAAAACGAAGAAATATGTGCCTTACTTATTTATTGCACCAGCGGTTTTATTGTTTAGTGTGTTTATGTTATACCCGATTATTTATTCGTTTATTTTAAGTTTCCAAACGAATAGCGGGGGAGAGTTTACGTTTGTTGGACTTGATAACTATATTCGGCTATTTGAGGATGAGATTTTCTTAAAAGCGTTGAAAAATACGTTTATTCTATTAATCATTCAAGTTCCGATTATGATCTTTCTGGCGATGTTATTAGCGACACTATTAAACTCTGCATTATTGAAAATGAAAGGGTTCTTCCGTGTTACGTTCTTCCTTCCGGCGGTAACGTCTCTCGTGGCGTATGCGATTATTTTCTCCATTATGTTAATGAATGATGGTGTGATGAATCAGTTTTTGAACTTTTTAGGGTTAGAGTCGGTTCCTTGGTTATCGCATCCAATCTGGGCGAAGGTATCCTTAATTATTGCGATGACGTGGCGCTGGGTAGGGTATAACATGGTGATTTTCTTGGCTGGTCTTCAAAATATTTCAGAGGAAATTTACGAAGCAGCTAGCATTGATGGAGCTTCAAAGATTCGTCAGTTTTTCTCCATAACCGTTCCGCAATTAAAGCCGGTTATTTTATTTACGGTTGTATTGTCCACAATCGGGACGCTGCAATTGTTTGATGAACCGTACACGTTAACAAAGGGTGGCCCAAGTGATGCTACGTTAACAATTGGTATGTACTTATATCAAACAGGCTTCCGTTACTTTGATTTCGGATATGCTTCGACCATAGCGTATGTCATTGTAATTTTAATCGGGATTTTAACGTACTTCCAATTTAAAGTGACAGGTGATAAAGAATGAACAAAAACAAAAGTGTAATCAGTAAGGTCAGTTTATACGGTGTGTTAATTATTGGGGCAATTATATCTTTATTTCCGTTTTATTGGGCTGCGATTGGGGCGACAAATGAAAGTGGAAAAATGTTTTCAAAGCCTCCTGTATTAGTCCCAGGAGATCAGCTGTTTGAAAACGTTGCGAATTTAAATGAATCCATTGGCATTGGGAAGGTTATGTTTAACTCGCTTTTCATTGCAATCATTTATACGGTGTTAAGTTTATTCATTTGTACGATGGCAGCGTATGCGTTTGCGAAGTTTGAATTTAAAGGACGAAACCTTATTTTTAGTATCTTCCTCATTTCCATGATGGTTCCGTATCATGCGACAATTATTCCGCTGTTTAAAATGATGGCAGCCTTCGGTTGGTTGAACACGTATCAAGCGGTTATTTTGCCAAACTTGGCTTATCCATTTGCAATTTTCTTAATGCGACAAAACATGCTTGCTTTTCCAAATGCATTAATTGAAGCGGCAAGGATTGATGGGGCAGGTGAATGGAAAATCTTTTTCCGCATTGTATTGCCTTCAATGCGTCCAGCGTTGGCAGCGACGGCCATCTTCTTATTCATGTTTCAGTGGAATAGCTTCTTATGGCCATTGATTGCTTTATCTTCAACGGACATGTACACATTCCCAGTAGCACTATCGAGCTTATTCGGATTATCGCGAATCGATTACGGCCAAGTGATGGCAGGAGTAACGTTAGCCACTTTACCGATTATCGTATTTTTCCTCGTGTTACAACGACAATTTATTTCTGGAATGCTTGGAAGTGCTGTGAAGTAAGGAGGAACGGGGATGCCGATTTTTGTACAGGATGATAAAAAGCAATTTCACTTGCAAGGAAAAGATGTGAGCTATATCTTTTCCGTTTTGCCTAATGGTGAGCTTGGTCATATGTATTTTGGGAAAAAGATTTCTCATCGAAAGGACTTCTCGCACCTCCTTCAATTACCGAAAGAACCACTCGGCAATGCTACATTTGCTTTTGAAGGAGATTCTACTTTTTCCTTAGAGTTTGTAAAGCGCGAATATCCTTCGTACGGAACGGGGGACTATCGTGAACCAGCCTTTCATTTCGTCTATGAAGATGGGTCACGGGTGACGAGGTTGCAATATGACCATTTTAAACGATTAAATGGAAAGCCTTCGTTACAAGGGCTTCCTGCTGTATATGTCGAGGATGAAAACGAAGCTGAAACATTAATTATTACAATGCGAGATCCATACACAAACGTTTGTGTGGAGCTTAGTTATACTGTGTATGCTCGTTATAATGCCATCATCCGTAGTGCAAGAATCACGAATGAAGGGAAAAAGCCAATCATCATGGATCGTGCCTTAAGCGCATCGGTTGATTTTCCTCATGCAAATTTTGACTGGATTCATTTGGATGGTGCTTGGATTAAAGAACGGCATATCGCATGCGATCGGTTATCAAAAGGGTTTCAATCGGTTAATAGTAAACGAGGAGTGAGTAGTTCCCTTCATAATCCATTTATCGCGTTAAAAGAGCGAGATGCCAATGAACATTGTGGTATCGTTTATGGATTTAGCCTCGTATACAGTGGGAATTTTTTAGCGGGTGTCGAAGTCGATCATTATGATATGGCAAGGGTGTTAATGGGAATAAATCCGTTTGATTTTTCGTGGAAACTAGAAGAAAAGGAATCTTTTCAAACGCCTGAAGTGGTGATGGTGTTTTCTGATGAGGGATTAAATGGGATGAGTCAAACGTATCACGAATTGTATGTGAATCGATTAGTTCGTGGGAAATGGCGACAATCGGAACGTCCCATCCTTATTAACAATTGGGAAGCGACTTATTTTAATTTTACTGAATCGAAATTAATGGAAATTGTCGAGGAAGCTTCTAAACTCGGCATTGAATTATTTGCACTAGACGATGGATGGTTTGAAGGACGACATAATGATACGACTTCGTTAGGAGATTGGATAGCTGATAAGACGAAACTTCCGGAAGGTGTTAAGGGGTTCGGTCAAAAGGTAGAACAAAATGGGTTGCAGTTTGGCATTTGGGTAGAGCCTGAAATGATATCAAAAAAAAGCATGCTTTTTGAAAAGCACCCTGATTGGGTACTTGGGGTACAAACGGGGCCGCTATCTCATGGTCGGAATCAATATATGCTTGATTTAACGAAAGAACCGGTTCAATCATTCATTATCGATACACTTAGTCAATTGCTATCAGACGCACCAATTCGCTATGTAAAGTGGGATATGAATCGAAATATGTCCGAAATAGGTACGGATTATTTAGATGCTACGAGACAAGGAGAAGTGGCTCATCGATATGTGTTAGGACTGTATGCGGTGCTGGATGAATTGACGAAGCGTTTTCCGAATGTGTTATTTGAATCGTGTGCAAGCGGAGGGAATCGATTTGATCCGGGAATGCTTTATTACATGCCGCAGACGTGGACGAGTGATAATACCGATGCGATTGAACGATTAAAAATTCAGTACGGAACATCCCTTGTTTACCCACTTTCAACGATGGGGGCCCACGTTTCAGCTGTGCCGAATCATCAAACCCGTCGAATAACGCCACTTGAGACGAGATTTCATGTCGCTATGTTCGGGGTGTTTGGCTATGAATTGGATGTGACAAAGCTTCCAGCTGAGGAAAAAGCGAAAGTGAAAAATCAAGTAGCGTTTTATAAAGAAAATCGAAAGCTTATTCAATTTGGGCGGTTTTATCGTCTTCTCAGTCCATTTGAACAAAATGATACAGCGTGGATGGTTGTATCACCAGATCGACAGGAAGCGATTGTCGCATTTTACCGAACGCTAGCAAAGCCTAACCCAGGTTTAGTTCAGTTAAAGCTAGTAGGACTTGATGAGTCGAAGTTTTATCGAGTCGAAGAGCTGAACGCTGTGTATAAAGGAGATGAACTCATGCATGCGGGAATCACTCTTCCAGCTATTTATAACGGTACCGTATATAGTGACTCGTCATTCCTAGCGGGTGATTTTCAGTCAGTTATTTGGAAGCTTTCGGTTGTAGAGGAAGGGAGTTGATGGAATGAAGTTCATCCAAGCGTTCCATCACGTGTTTGGAAAAAAGGGTGACGTTCGGGTGTTTTTCGCACCTGGGCGAGTGAACTTAATTGGGGAGCATATTGATTACAATGGTGGTCATGTCTTACCATGTGCACTTGAAATCGGTACGTACGTCGTAGCAAGAAAGCGAAAGGACCATCTTTTGCGCTTTTACTCCGAGAATTTTTCGGCAACGGGTTTGATTGTAGTAAATCTTCAGTCGTTATTATTTGATGAATGGCACGGGTGGGCGAATTATCCGAAAGGAATTTTTCAATTTTTTAAAGAGCAAATGGATGTTGAGCTAACAGGAATGGATCTTTATTATACTGGAACAATCCCGAATGGAGCAGGGCTTTCTTCTTCGGCTTCGATTGAACTCGTTACGGCCTTTATGATTAATGAGATGTTTTCGGTAAACCTAGATAGAACCACACTTGTGAAAATGGCGCAACAAGTAGAGAATGACTACATTGGCGTTCAATGCGGAATTATGGACCAATTTGCCGTCGGGTTTGGAAAAAGAGATCAAGCGATACTACTAAATTGTGACACGTTATCCTATCTCTATACTCCATTGCCGTTACAACAAGCGTCGATTGTCATTGTGAATTCGAATAAAAAAAGAGAATTAGCAGATTCGGCGTACAATGACAGGCGTAAAACCTGTGAAAAAGCATTAGCTAAAATTAAACAAAAGCAGTCGATTCACCAGCTCGTTGATTTAAAAGTAGGGGAACTTGAAAATGTGAAGTCCCTCTTAACGTCAGTAGAGTTTAAACGTGTTCGTCATGTCGTTACGGAAAATGAGCGAACAAAAAAAGCGGTTGAGCTTTTACGAAGTGATGACTTATCCTCGTTTGGAGTTCTTATGAATGAGTCACAACTTTCCTTACGAGATGATTATGAAGTGACCGGTTTTGAACTGGATTCGCTTGTCGAAGCAGCATGGCAACATCCGGGTACAATTGGTGCACGCATGACGGGTGCAGGGTTTGGTGGTTGTACCGTAAATATTGTGAAAAATAATGAAGTTTCTTCGTTTGTTCACGAGGTTGGGCAAAAATACGAATCAAAAACAGGTAAAAAAGCGAACTTTTATGTCGTAAAACCAAGTGATGGCGTGAAGGAATTAACAGAACAAGTGGAATGATAAAGAAGAAAGGGTATGATGGATAATCATTTCTAAAGGACGAATGAATAAGGAAGTGCAACATTTATTCGTCCTAATGAGTGTGTCATTCCGAGTGACTTTGATTCTGACATTGCCGTTTTGTATGATTATGATATATTTGGTCATGGAGGTTTATGATTGAATAAAAAACATACTCCGCGAACAAACGTTGGCCCTGCCATCTAGAATTTTAGGTGGTTGTGCAAGCGTTTGACTATCGCGGTTCTCTACATAAGTCGGGAGTATAGACGGTTTAGGAGGTTAATGGTATGGCTACGTTGAAAGATATTGCCGAAAAAGCCGGTGTTTCCCTAGCAACGGTTTCCCGTGTTTTAAATTATGATAAGACGTTATCCGTCGCTGATGAAACCCGAAAGAAAATATTTGAAATTGCACAAGAGTTAAATTATAAAACAGTTCGAAATCGTCATCATGCACAAGATGAGAAAAAAGAACGACTAAAAATTGGACTCGTCTATTGGTATACCGAGCAGCAAGAATTGGAAGACCCGTATTACATGTCCATTCGACTGGGTGTCGAGAAGGAATGTTATGAGCGGAAAATTGAACTTGTTAAACTATTTAAAAGTGGGAAAAAACAAGAAGATGTATGGGTCAATGATTTAGATGGCATAATTGCGGTTGGGAAGTTCAGTAGAGATGAAGTCGAATCCTTTAAAAAGATTACAGAACGCATTGTGTTAGTCGATTACACCCCGTCAGATGAGTATGACTGCATCGCTATCGATTTTCGAAAAGCAATGGTAGAAGTGCTTCAATACTTAGTCGATTTAGGGCATACTTCGATCGGTTACATTGGTGGGAAAGAATTTGTTCATAATGAACAACAAATTACAGATGAACGTGAGCGTACATTTTATGAATTTTTACAACTTCGCTCCTTATACAATGAGTCGTTTATCTGGACGGGAAAATTCACAGCGGAAGATGGATTTCGTTTAATGAAGGAGGCCCTTTCCCAACCGGAAAGACCGACAGCCTTCTTTGTAGCGAGTGATTCAATGGCCATTGGAGCGATGCGCGCTCTTCATGAAGAAGGGATTAAAGTTCCAGAAGAAGTATCACTTGTCGGATTTAACGATATTGCAACATCGAAATTTTTGCAGCCTTCGTTAACAACCGTTAAAATTCATACGGAATTTATGGGGGAATCAGCTGTTGAATTATTACAGGAACAAATTCGATCTAATCGCTCCATTGCGAAAAAGATCATCATTCCGCATGAGTTTATTGAACGTGAAAGCTGCGGACGAGTGAACAAATAGTGAGACCAAATATTACTGAGATATGGTATGACAGGGACGGCTTTTTTCATTAACGGATTCCCATTTCCTATAAATTGTAGTACAGTTAGGAGTGGTCAACGGAACGAAAAAATAAAGGAGTGACGAGCGCATGGGGTTTCATGGTCAATCGGTACTCCCGGCGATTCGAAGTATGAAGCAATTTGACCGCTTCTTAAAAAGTGATTTTGAATACGGTGTACTACTAGATAGTCATTTAGGACAAGTGAAAAATCTCGTGATGGCTGCGAAAGCGAGCAACAAAAAGCTCTTGATTCATGTAGATTTAATTCAAGGAATTAAAAATGATGAATACGCAGCCGAATTTTTATGTCAAGAGGTTAAGCCGGCCGGTCTCATTTCAACGCGATCATCCGTGATTGCCAAAGCGAAGCAGAAGAAAGTGTATGCCATTCAGCGACTGTTTTTACTAGATACAGGCGCAATGGAAAAAAGCTTGGAGCTTATTCGAAAATACCAACCAGATTTCATAGAAGTGTTACCAGGTGTCATTCCTTCCATTATTGAAGAAATTAAAGAAACTACTGGGATTCCGATTTTAGCTGGTGGGCTGATTCGAACAAAAGAGGATGTACAGCAAGCATTAAATGCAGGCGCGACAGCCGTAACCACTTCACGAGAAGATTTATGGGGATAATAGTAGCAGAAAAAAGAGCCTCCAAAAATGTGATGAAAAACATTTTTGGAGGTTTTTTCATTGTACAGAAAGGTTAAGTTCAATAAAGTGTTAAAGTATTCTCTTTACAGTTTTTGGGTGTCTAGCTCCAAGCGCTATCAGCTCGGGTCGCTTCGGCCCTATTGTGGAGACGGAAGCCTCCTCGCAGGTCCTCCAGCGCCCTTCGCCTAAGGACTTGCGCTTTGCGCTTTTCGTAATGGCCTTTACGCTCTCCTCTTTTGAAATGCGTGAATCCCTTGCTGGGTAAAAAAATGAACCAAAGTCGACCATGCACTTAAATTTTGTTTCGGCGATAAACCACGACCGATTCGTTCCAATTGATGAGCATACCAGCTCGTTTCAAGCATCGGAGCATTTCGATCTATCCATGAAACGCCCGTCGATATGCGATCAAGCGAAACTGGTTCGTAAGTTCCTTTGAAAATTTGATTTGGCAGATCAGGCATTAGCGCAAAAGGTCGAGCGATTCCGACCATATCGACTGAGCCGCTATCAATGGCTTCATTCATGCCAGATACGGTACGAAATCCCCCTGTAACGACAAGGGGTGTATCAATAAGCTTTCGAACTTTTTCTGCATAGGCTAAAAAGTATGCTTCTCGTTTTTTCGTGCTTTCTTTTTCAGGACCTATCATCGCAGGCTTTTCGTAATTTCCCCCTGAAATTTCAATTAAATCGATTTTGCTTTCAGCTAGTGTTTGGACGACTTCCATCGATTCTTCTTCCGTAAACCCACCACGTTGAAAGTCAGCAGAGTTCAGCTTAATCCCAATTGGGAAGTCGGCTCCTACTTGTGTGCGCATTTCGTTATACACTTCCAAAACGAATCGCATTCGATTTTGCAAACTTCCACCCCAGTCATCATTTCGCTTGTTGTGATAAGGGGATAAAAACTGACTGATTAAATAGCCATGTGCTGCATGAATTTGGACCCCAGTAAAACCTGCTGCCTTTGCGATTTTTGCTGTTTTCCCAAAGCGTGTAATTAGATCTTTTATTTCGAGATGATTTAATTCACGAGGAGGATTGAACAGTTTTTTTAAGCTTCCGGATAAAGGGATGGCACTGGGTGCTACGGGCTCTTTCGTAACCATTTTAGGTGCTTGTTTTCCAGGATGGTTAATTTGCATCCAGAGAGCAGTGTTATTTTTTGTTCCAGCTTTTGCCCACTTTGCCAGCATCTCAAGGTCACGTTCATCTTCGACAACGACATTACCTGGCTCACCGAGTGCACGACGGTCAATCATTACATTCCCCGTTACAGATAGGCCAACTCCCCCTTCTGCCCATGATTCATAAAGGGTAATGAGCTTAGTAGTCGGACGATGATCAATTGTTCCGAACGCCACACTCATCGCCGATTTGAAAAAACGGTTTTTCACAACAGATCCATTCGGTAAAGTCAATGTTTGATAAAGTTTATTCATCTTTCGCTTCCTTCCTTTTTCATGGATAATTGACAGCAGCTTGTTAAAAAAGTAGATAGTTCGGTTAGTAAGAGTTGGACTTTAGCACAGTTTGGGTAATAGAAAACTTCTTTTCCCTTTTTCTCCGATGAAAGTAATCCAGCGCGTTTTAAAACAGCTAAATGCTCGGATGCTGTAGATTGGCCTATATCTAGTAATTGGGCAATCTCATTCACCGTTAACTGTGCGTGATCTTTAAATAGAAACATGATTTGTTGTCTTTTTTCACTGGCGAGTGCTTTTAAGAATAAGTGAATTATTTCTTCATTCATTAGGATGAAACTCCTTTTATCGTTATATCGGGAATTAACGATATGCTAGCACAAATGCGCTCACGCAATCAACAATGTTGTTTTTGATAGAATAAAAGACTGTTAAATTAGTATTGACATCGCTTACAACAAAATGGTATTATGTTCCCAAGTTAATAGTTGTGATGGAGAAAAGGAGATCCACAGCAATTCTCTTCCGACTTTGGAAGAAGACTTGTTGTGGATTTTTTTACTCAATTTTATTTACATAATTTTCTATTAACCATTACATTAACATGGATGAAGGAGGATGAATAATTTGACGGCTTTTATGGGTGAAGTAATCGGAACGATGATTTTAATCGTTTTCGGTGCAGGAGTCGTTGCAGGTGTCAATTTAAAAAAATCGCTTGCTCAAAATTCTGGTTGGATTGTCATTACACTAGGATGGGGATTGGGCGTAGCGATGGCAGTATATACAGTCGGAGGAATTAGTGGAGCTCATTTAAATCCTGCCGTAACACTTGGTCTCGCCTTTGTTGGTGATTTCCCATGGGCTAATGTACCATCGTATATTGTTGCACAGATGATTGGAGCATTCCTAGGAGCAGCACTCATTTACTTGCATTACTTACCACATTGGAAAGAGACGGATGACCCGAACGTAAAACTCGGTGTTTTTGCAACAGGTCCAGCGATTTCAAATCGCTTTGCTAACTTCTTCAGTGAAGTATTTGGAACGTTCATTTTAGTACTTGGGATTTTAGCCATCGGTGCAAATGAATTTACAGAAGGATTGAATCCCTTAATTGTCGGATTCTTAATTGTAAGCATTGGTTTATCTTTAGGTGGAACAACAGGATATGCGATTAATCCAGCGCGTGATCTTGGTCCACGAATTGCGCATTTCTTGCTACCAATTCCAAACAAAGGGTCTTCAAATTGGGGTTATGCTTGGATTCCAGTTGTCGCGCCAGTTCTAGGAGGGTCTTTCGGTGGATTGTTCTATCAATATATTTTTGATGGAAAGAACGGCCAAATGTTTTGGATTGGAAGCGTTGTGTTAGTTGCTGCTTTATTACTTGTATACATGACGAGTAAAAAAGAAGCGCAGCCAGTTACACAAACGAAAAAGGTTGTTTACTAGAGATAATATGTAAGGGTTTTCAAGTGATTTTATTATTCTAATAAATTGGAGGGATCTAGGATGGAAAAATACATTTTATCATTAGACCAAGGAACAACTAGCTCACGTGCAATTTTATTCAATAAAGAAGGGGAAATCGTTCACGTTGCTCAAAAAGAGTTCACACAGCATTTCCCGAAGCCAGGTTGGGTTGAGCACGATGCAAATGAAATTTGGGGTTCTATTCTTTCCGTCATTGCGTCTTGTTTATCTGAAGCGAACGTCAAGGCTGAACAAATCGCAGGAATTGGTATTACGAACCAACGTGAAACAGCGGTTGTGTGGGATAAAGAAACAGGTAAGCCTGTTTACAATGCAATTGTGTGGCAATCGCGTCAAACGGCAGAAATTTGTGAAGAGCTAAAAGAGAAAGGGTACAATGACTTATTCCGTGAAAAAACAGGTCTTCTCATTGATGCATATTTCTCTGGAACGAAAGTGAAATGGATTTTAGACAATGTGGACGGTGCGAGAGAAAAAGCGGAAGATGGAAAGCTTTTATTCGGAACGATTGATACATGGCTCATTTGGAAGCTTTCAGGAGGGAAAGCACACGTTACCGATTATTCCAACGCATCTCGTACGTTAATGTTTAATATTCATGAACTGAAATGGGATGAAGAATTACTAGACATTTTAGGCGTTCCAGCAAGCATGCTTCCAGAAGTTCGCCCATCTTCTGAAGTTTATGCGCATACAGTAGATTACCATTTCTTCGGTCAAGAAATTCCGATTGCAGGTGCAGCTGGAGACCAGCAAGCTGCATTGTTCGGGCAAGCGTGCTATGAAGAAGGTATGGCGAAAAATACGTACGGAACAGGATGCTTCATGTTAATGAACACAGGTGAAAAAGCCATCAAGTCAGAGCATGGCCTTCTAACAACGATTGCCTGGGGAATTGACGGAAAGGTTGAATACGCATTAGAAGGTAGTATTTTTGTGGCTGGTTCAGCAATTCAATGGCTTCGTGACGGATTACGCATGTTTAAAGACGCAAAAGATAGTGAAGCATATGCGACGAGAGTAGAATCGACTGACGGTGTGTATGTCGTGCCAGCATTCGTTGGCTTAGGAACCCCATATTGGGATAGCGATGTTCGCGGGGCAGTATTCGGGTTAACTCGCGGTACAACGAAAGAGCATTTCGTACGCGCTACACTTGAATCATTAGCGTATCAAGCAAAAGATGTATTAGGAGCAATGGAAGCTGATTCAGGCATCTCCTTAAAAACGTTACGAGTCGATGGAGGAGCTGTGAAAAACAACTTCTTAATGGAATTCCAAAGTAACATTTTAGGTGTTCCGGTTGAACGTCCATCTGTCAATGAAACGACAGCACTAGGGGCTGCTTATTTAGCGGGTCTAGCTGTTGGATATTGGAAAGATCGCAATGAAATTAAAAAACAATGGAATTTAGAGAAGCAATTCGAACCATCTATGGAAGAAGGTACGCGTGAAGAGCTATACAGCGGCTGGAAAAAAGCTGTGAATGCGACAATGGCTTTTAAATAAAATATTTGAGAAGGGGGCTGTACTTTTTGGACAGCCTCTTCTTTTTCTACATTAAGCTGAAAATGAAAGGGAGACAGCGTGCTTTTAAAGTTCTTATTATTTTGTATCATGATGTTTATCGGATATTTAATTGTATGGCTCACAGGTGGAAGACCATAAGTGAGATTGAAAATGAAACTTCTTCGTTTACGTACAATTTGAAGTATGTTACAATGAGAGTAAGTTAATATTCGGTTGGAGACTAGGAGAGACCACAACACTAAAGCAATAAAAAGTAGTTGCTTTAGATTTGTTGTGGTCTCTTTTTTATTTTCTCCAAATAGAAAAAATTGGAGGCGTATTATTTATGACATTCTCAAGTTTAGAACGCGAGACTACTTTACAAAAAATGACGAAGGAACCCTATGATGTCATCGTTGTAGGTGGAGGAATTACAGGCTCTGGAATTGCTCTTGATGCAGCAACAAGAGGAATGAAAGTCGGCGTGATAGAAATGCAAGATTTCGCAGCGGGAACGTCAAGCCGTTCGACGAAATTAGTACATGGAGGCTTACGTTATTTAAAACAATTTGAAGTTAAGATGGTTGCTGAAGTTGGGAAAGAGCGTGCCATCGTATACGAAAACGGTCCTCATGTGACAACACCTGAATGGATGCTGCTACCGATTCATCAAGGGGGAACATTTGGCAAATTCTCCACGTCAATCGGCTTACTTGTTTATGATTATTTAGCGAGTGTCAAACGCAGTGAACGCAGACAAATGTTAAGTGCAAGTGAAACGTTAGCGAAAGAGCCGTTAGTAAAGCAAGAAGGATTAAAAGGTGGCGGCTACTATGTTGAATACCGTACGGACGATGCCCGCCTTACCATTGAAGTGATGAAAGAAGCCGTTAAATTCGGTGCGGATGCAGTCAACTATACTAAAGTAGTGTCCTTTATTTACGACAATGGAAAAGTGGTAGGAGTGAAAGTAGAAGACCAATTAACGAAGAAAACGTACGATATCTATGCCAAAAAAGTCATCAATGCGGCAGGTCCTTGGGTCGATTCATTACGTGAAATGGATAACTCGAAAAAGGGTAAACAGTTGCAATTAACAAAAGGAATTCACCTTGTATTCGACCAAGCAAAATTCCCATTAAAACAAGCCATTTACTTTGATACTCCGGATGGTCGTATGGTATTTGCGATTCCACGTGATGGTAAAACATATGTCGGTACAACCGATACTTTCTACACGGGAGATACCGCACATCCGAAAATGACGTTTGAAGATCGAAAGTATGTTCTTGAAGCCATTCGATTCATGTTCCCATCGTTAAACGTAACAGAAGATGACGTGGAATCAAGCTGGGCAGGTGTTCGTCCACTAATTCATGAAGAAGGAAAAGATCCTTCTGAAATCTCTAGAAAAGATGAAATTTGGACATCTGATTCAGGGCTGATTACAATTGCAGGTGGAAAACTGACAGGATACCGTAAAATGGCCGAAATGGTCGTAGATCTTGTGGCAAACAAACTAAAGGAAGAAGAAGGACGCACATTCGCTCCTTGTAAAACGAAAACACTCCCAATCTCTGGTGGACATGTCGGCGGTTCTCGAAACTTAAAAGCCTACATTGAAACGAAAACAAAAGAGGGAATGGAAGCAGGATTAACAGAACAGGAAGCCTATTCAATCGCGAAAATGTATGGATCTAATGCGGATAAAGTGTTCGCCCTGATTCCTTCATTAAAAGAAGAAGCTGACAAGCGACAAATGCCTGTATCCGTATTAGTTCAAGTCGAATATAGTCTACAACAAGAAATGACGACGACACCAGTAGACTTTTTCGTTCGAAGAACAGGCTCTGTGTTCTTTAACATTCAATGGGCTTACAAATGGAAGGATGCCGTTGTTCAATATATGGCTACCCGCCTGGGATGGAGCAGCGAACAGAAAATGATCTTCCAAGACCAACTACAGGAGCAACTTCACGACGCTGTCGTACCGAAAGACAAATCCGTCGATCACCAGTCAAAATCAGCATCGTAAGTTAGTTGAGGCCGCCATTTAAGGCGGCCTTTTCCTTAGAAGATGGATTCGGAAATTCGGAAGTGATGAAAAAGGGACTAACTCGGCGGAAGTGATGGATAAAAGTGAGGAACTGATGAATAACTTGGTCGAAGTGATGAATAAAAGTGAGGAACTGATGAATAACTTGGTCGAAGTGATGAATAAAAGTGAGAAACTGATGAATAACTAGGGCGGAAGTGATGAATAAAAGTGAGGAACTGATGAATAACTCGGTAGAAGTGAAGAATAAAAGTAAGGAACTGATGAATAACTCGGCCGAAGTGATGGATAAAAGTGAGGAACTGATGAATAACTTGGCCGAAGTGAAGAATAAAAGTGAGGAACTGATGAATAACTTGGTCGAAGTGATGAATAAAAGTGAGAAACTGATGAATAACGGCGTCGGAAGTGAAGAACAACCGGGTGATACTGATGAATAACCAAGTCAAAACAGATGAGTAATCGTCCAAACGGATGTAATTCACTCGACAAGTATTGAACAAGCAGCCAAACAACTATTTCAAAAGAAGGTGAAAACACCCCACCGAAACAACATCACGACAGTTTTCAACACTTTTCAATGGATTTTTCCTAAATTTTCTATTGCGGATAAAACGCTTTCGTCCTACAATAGTATCGCTTTCTACTTTTTTCTACAATTATTGCTATATTTTTCATGGATTGTCGTTTTTCTTTAGAAGGAAGAAGGATGTTTGCTCTAGTATAATAAAAATAGAGTAAATACACCTTAGGAGGGAATGGAAACTCATGAGTTGGAAAGTCAATTATGAACGATGGAAAAATGCTACTCATTTAGATGAGGAGTTAAAACAACAATTAATCGATCTTGAAGGATCTGAAAAAGCGTTAGAGGATTGCTTTTATAAAAATTTAGAGTTCGGTACAGGTGGGATGCGCGGTGAAATTGGCCCAGGTACGAACCGAATGAATTTATATACAATCCGTAAAGCATCTTACGGTTTAGCGAAATACATAGAATCTTTTGGTGAAGAGGCGAAAAAGCGCGGGGTTGTCATTGCATATGATTCGCGTCATAAGTCTCCAGAATTTGCAATGGAAGCAGCGAAGACGTTAGCTTCTAACGGTATTCAAACATATGTATTTGATGAATTGCGTCCGACGCCACAATTGTCATTTTCTGTGCGTCATTTAAATGCGTTTTCTGGTATTGTCATTACAGCCAGTCATAATCCTCCAGAGTATAACGGGTATAAGGTGTATGGAGATGACGGAGGTCAGTTACCACCGAAGCAAGCGGATGAAGTAATTGCGCGCGTTAACGAAGTGGAAAATGAACTGGATGTAGAAGTAGAAAGTGAAGCGGCGTTAAAAGAGAAGGGCTTAATTCAAATCATCGGGCAAGAGTTAGACGAAGCATACACAGAAAAACTGACTACCATTTCGCTTAATCCTGAATTAGCGAAAGAAGTTGATGTGAAAGTAGTCTTTACACCGTTACACGGTACTGCGAATAAGCCAGTTCGTCGAGGTTTAGCAGCACTTGGTTATGAAAACGTCACGATCGTTAAAGAGCAGGAGTTACCAGACCCTAACTTCTCAACGGTTCAATCTCCGAACCCTGAAGAGCATGCAGCATTTGAGTTAGCCATTCGGGAAGGTAAGAAATTAGATGCCGACATTTTAATCGGAACTGACCCAGATGCGGACCGACTTGGCGTTGCTGTGAAAAACGAAAAAGGTGAGTATGTTGTTTTAACCGGTAACCAAACAGGTGCATTATTGCTTCACTACCTATTATCTGAAAAGCAACAGCGCGGTACGTTACCTGAAAATGGTGTTGTCTTAAAGACGATTGTAACGTCTGAAATCGGTCGTGCAGTTGCTAAATCGTTCGGTCTCGACACGATTGACACGTTAACGGGCTTTAAGTTTATCGGTGAGAAAATTAAAGAATATGAGCAAACAGGTCAATATACATTCCAATTCGGATACGAAGAAAGCTACGGCTACTTAATTGGGGATTTTGCACGTGATAAAGATGCGGTGCAAGCGGCGATTTTAGCAGTGGAAGTATGCGCTTATTATAAGAAAAAAGGCATGACGATGTATGAAGGTCTTTTAGAACTCTTTAATAAGTACGGTTTCTACCGCGAAGGATTAAAATCTTTAACGCTAAAAGGGAAAGAAGGAGCCGAGCAAATTCAAAGCATCTTAGCGAAATTCCGTCAAGAAACGCCACAATCAATGGCTGGTAAGAAAATTACGGTAAAAGAAGATTACCAAATTAGCGAGCGTACAAACGTTGAAACGAATGAAAAAGAAATTATCGAATTGCCGAAATCAAACGTATTAAAGTATTTCTTAGAAGACGGTTCTTGGTTCTGTATTCGTCCGTCTGGCACAGAGCCGAAAGTAAAGTTTTACTTCGCGGTTCAAGCAGATTCCCTTGAAAACAGCGAAAAAGTGCTTCAACAATTAATGAACGCTGTTATGGAAAAAGTGGATGATATGATTAACGAAACGGAAAAAGCTTAATGTATTAGGTGTTTAAAAGGTCGGGAGTCCTGATCTTTTAAACACCTTTTTTGTTGTTACAGAAAGTTTAAGTTCAATAAAGTGTTAAAGTATTCTCTTTACCGTTTTTTTTGGTGTCTAGCTCCAAGCGCCATCAGCTCGGGTCGCTTCGGCCCTGCAGCGGCGACGGAAGTATCCTCGCAGGTCCTCCAGCGCCCTTCGCCTAAGGACTTGCGCTTTGCGTTTTTCGTATTCTATCTTTTCACTAGGACATCTTACGTCAGCTTCTTTGGAACTCTTTGCAACTTCATCAGCGCTCTTCTTACAACTACATCGATAGTCGGAGAAAAGTTCAGACAGATTGTGAAGAGCGTTTCGGACGAAGCATTGCTATAATAAAGAAAAAGAACGTAAAAGGTGACGAGATGATGGAAGAAAATCATATGGATGAACTATCCACATTAAAGACGATTGCTGAAACATTGAATCAAGCGAATGATTTAGATTTGATGTTAAATGATGTATTGAAGAAATTGCTCCACGTGACGGGGCTTCAAACCGGCTGGATTTTTTTAATTGATGAAAAGGGGCGATACAAGCTGTCCGCTCACGCTAATTTACCACCGGCATTGTCCTTTAAACGGATGAAGCCGATGTGTGAAGGAAGTTGCTGGTGTCTTGATCGTTACCAAGATCAACGATTGACCCGTGCGGTGAATATTATAAATTGCAAGCGTATTGAGGATGCTATTGAATTTAAATGGGGCGATACGCAAGGCATTTCTCATCATGCAACCGTTCCGCTCCGAGCAGGGGATGAAAAATTTGGGCTTTTAAATGTAGCTTCACCAGATAAGAAACAGTTCTCAAATGAAGAACTCGCGTTGTTAGAATCAGTCGCCTTTCAAATTGGAACCGCCATCAAACGGATAAATTTAGCGGAGAATGAACAAAAGCTAGCTCTTATGGCAGAGCGAAATCGATTGGCACAAGATCTTCACGATTCAGTAAACCAACTTTTATTTTCACTAACGTTAACGGCACGAGCGGCGAAAGAAATGACGACGGATGAGAATGTATTAGAAATGCTCTCTTATATGCAAGAGTTGTCACAAGAGGCGTTAGCCGAAATGCGCGCGCTCATTTGGCAGCTTCGTCCGAAAGGCTTGGAAGAAGGGATTGCCGTTGCCCTCAATCAATATGCAAAAATGTTAGGGCTAGAGGCAACCCTTGATATTTCAGGGGTGAAGCGGCTGCCTAATCATATCGAAGAAGCCCTATGGCGAATTGCTCAAGAAGCGTTAAACAATTGTAAACGACATGCGGGGACAAAAGAAGTGAACGTTACGGTTAAACGCAGCCAAAATAAAGTCGACATGACGATTCAAGACGAAGGTCACGGCTTTCAATACGAAGATTCCTTGCCACTTCCTTCGATGGGACTTTCAAGTATGAAAGAGCGAACCGAAAAATTAAACGGGAGCTTTACAATCGAAACGAAGGTTGGAAAAGGAACAGCGATCCACGTTACGATACCGATTGCATAAAGGAGGGGATGAAAATGTCCATTAAAGTGCTAATTGTAGATGACCATCATATGGTTCGCAGAGGCTTAATGTTTTTTCTAAAAACACAAGCAGATGTGGAAGTCATCGGAGAAGCGAAAAATGGGATAGAAGCCATTCAACAAGTTGAAGCATTACATCCAGATGTCGTATTAATGGATTTAGTGATGCCGGAAATGGATGGCGTGGAAGCGACGAAGAAATTAAAGGAGTCCTATCCGCATGTGAAAGTCATTATGTTAACAAGCTTTGCTGACCAAGATCATGTCATACCTGCTTTGAAGGCTGGTGCATCGGGGTATCAGCTAAAGGATATTGAACCGGATGATTTAGTCAAAACCATTCGTCAAGTCGTGAGTGGGGAAAGCTCCCTTCATCCGAAAGTCACCTCCCATGTGATGACGCAATTTACCGCCACTCAAAATGAAGAAAAGGCAAAGCTGCAAGAGCTTACAAGAAGAGAAAAAGAAGTGCTAAAGGAAATCGCAAGCGGCAAAAGCAATAAAGAAATCGCTGCTGATCTGTTTATTACAGAAAAAACAGTGAAAACCCATGTCTCTAACATTTTAGCGAAGCTAGAATTATCTGACCGAACGCAAGCGGCATTGTTTGCTGTTAAGAATGGCTTTGACAAATAGAAAGGATGAATCATATGAATATTGTGGTTATTAACGGAACACCTCGAAAACAAGGGAGAACGAAAATGGCAGCATCATTTGTAGCCAAAAAATATAATGCAACGTTACTTGATGTTAGTACATTACCTCTCCCGTTATTTAACGGAGAAAAAGAGCAATATGAACTTGAAGTCATCCAACACTTAAAAACGACAATTGAAAAAGCAGATGCGGTATTATTATTGTCTCCTGAATATCATTCAGGTATGAGCGGAGCACTTAAGAATATGTTAGACTTTTTAAGCGCAGAACAGTTTGCCCATAAGCCTGTAGGACTTATTGCAGTCAGTGGTGGAGGGAAAGGTGGCATGAATGCTTTAACAAATATGCGCACAGTTATGCGTGGTGTTTATGCAAATGTCATTCCAAAACAACTTGTGTTAGACCCTCAAGATTTTGATTATGAACATGGGGGACTCGTAGACGACATCGCCGCTCGTGTAGATGACTTATGGAAAGAATTAACGAATTATGCGAAGGCGTATAAAGACATATTTGTGGGAAAATAAGGACCGTGTAGGGTCCTTTTTTCATTGTTACAGAAAGTTTAAGTTCAATAAAGTGTTCTCTTTACAGTTTTTTTGGTGTCTAGCTCCAAGTGCCATCATCTCGGGTCGCTTCGGCCCTGCTGTGGCGACGCGACGGAAGCCTCCTTGCAGGTCCTCCAGCGCCCTTCGCCTAAAGACTTGCGCTTTGCGCTTTTTCTGTGAAAATAAAAATTGCCTATGAACTGAATGATCGATCATGATAGGTAGATGGAAGAAAGAAAAAACCCGGGGAGAATAAATTTTCATGTCCGGGGTGTGAGTGTAAAATCATGTATGTTTCTTATTGTGAAAAAGGACCGATAACAATCGGTCCTCATTACGTAAAAGAAAAGACAGGTTGCTCTTCTTGAACATCGCTTGTGGCATGGTCAATATATCTTAATAAAGCGTATAACTTTTCCTCAATGACACGATAGTCATGTTCAAAGTTATAGGCGTGTAAAAAATGTTCAATGCGCTTTGATAACAGGTCGTCTTGGGTACGTACCATCAAGATCAATAAGTTATCCCATTGCGAACGATGCGTGTAGTAAAGCGCTTTGTCATAATCAACGGTATTCACTTTTTCCCATCCCTCCTTATAAGGAGTTACTGATAGTGTGTGGAGTGAAGAACAACCTCAAACGGTGTAAATGTTGGGCTTCTTCTCAATTGATTTCGTGTATGTTACATAAATTTACAAATTGAGGTGATAATGTAAAAAAGGCACGAAGGAGGCAACTTATGAAATACAACCGTTTAATGATATCGATTGCTTCATTATGTATGCTACTTGTAATGGGACTATGTACGATGAATGTTTATGGGGAAAACCAAGAAGTTGATTCCCGATGGAGCCGAATGGCAATTGTGGAAGTGAAAAAACAATTTGGTAAGAACGAATTAACGGATTTTGAACATGTCCAATCGGTTACACTAGAAAATGAACAGACGAAGGAAGTGTTTAAAGTTCAAGTAAATCCAGAACAAGATCGTCCGTTCATCGTGTATGTTGAAATTACATATGAAACGAAATCAAAACAAGTTCAAACAATTGAGCTAAAGAAAAAAAGCTAATGAATTTATATGGGCAGCTTGTCCCATGAGTCGGATAACTGCCCAATGCGTTTTAACCGTCTTGATGAAGAAGAGTTTGTAATGCCTCTTTGTTATGGGTTAAATCGTTTAGAGTATATTGATCAAGGACGCTAAAATACGCTTGTAACGCTTCATTCAACACATGTTTCAGACCGCAAACAGGTGTAATGATGCATGCATTTTTTTCAGAGTCAAAGCATTCTACAAGATGAAAATCTTCTTCCGTTCTTCGTACGACTTCGCCAATGTTAATCTTTTCAGGTGATTTTGCTAGACGAATCCCGCCATTTCGACCTCTTATCGTATCAATGTATCCATTCTTTCCAAGTTCATAGATCACTTTCATCAAGTGGTTTTTCGAAATTCCGTATATGTCAGCAATCTCTTTAATATTGGATAATTCATTGTTTTTTTTCGAGGCTAAATAAAGAAGAACGCGCAACGAATAGTCCGTGTAATTCGTAAGTCTCATCGGTTTCTCCTTTCCATTAACCGGTTCAATCCGATTGATTTTGCTCCATTCATTATACACCTTTGACATTTCGTTGAACAAAGTGTGACGTTTTTATAAAAGATGTATTTTGAATATTGCTTTAACACCCCGTTCGTAGTAGTTTAAAGATGTAAAACAAATACATCTTTAAAAGGGAGTGGAGCATCATGCTTTCACAAAAAACGGCGGAAATCATTCAATCGACTGCACCAATCTTAGCTGAGCGTGGAACGGAAATTACGTCACATTTTTATAAACGAATGTTCCAAAACCATCCAGAGCTATTAAATATTTTTAATCATGCGAACCAACAAAAAGGGAGGCAACAAACATCGCTTGCCAATACGTTATATGCAGCGGCAAATCATATTGATCAACTAGGAAGCATCCTACCAGTCGTGAAGCAAATCGGTCATAAGCATCGAAGTTTGGGAGTACGTAAAGAACATTACCCAATTGTCGGAGAAAATCTGTTGGCGGCGATGAAGGAAGTGCTGCAAGAAGCAGCTACAAAAGAAGTGTTAACTGCTTGGGCTGAAGCGTATGAAGTCATCGCGAACGTCTTTATCGACGTAGAAGAAGAAATGTATAACGAGGCAGAATCGAAATCGGGAGGCTGGCGTTACTTCAAGCCGTTTGTTGTGAGTAACAAAGTGAAGGAAAGCGATCTAATCACATCGTTTTACGTGAAGCCGAAAGACGGCACTCCACTTCCATCTTTTTTACCGGGTCAATATATTACCGTTCAACTATCAATAGAGGGTGAAGCTTACAAGCATAACCGACAATATAGTCTCTCTCATTCCCTGAATGAAGAATGGTATCGCATTTCCGTCAAGCGTGAGGTCGACTCGGATCCAAAAGGAAAAGTGTCAAACTGGTTACATGACCACGTTCAAGTAGGAGATGAACTTCTTATTAGTCCGCCTGCGGGTGACTTTACGTTAACTGTAAAGGAAAAAAATCCAGTTGTCTTAATTAGTGGGGGTGTCGGAATTACGCCGATGATGAGTATGCTCCATACCGTTGCAAATGAAAATTCATCCCGTCCTGTTACGTTTATTCATGCAGCAAAACATGAGGGGGTTCACGCCTTTCGTGACGAAGTGACCGCACTGATGAAAAAAATCGAACAAGGAAAATGGAAAACAATTTATGAAAATCATGAAGGGTATGTCACAACCGATCACTTACGTCCACTAATTGACAAAAAGGCAGATATATTCCTTTGTGGTCCAGTTTCATTCATGAAGGCGGTTCTTGATTCATTATCGGAACTAAACGTGCCAAAGGAACAAATTCATTATGAGTTTTTTGGTCCTGCCTTAACGGAACAACAAATGAACAGTGAGCAAGTGAAGGCATAACAAGATTAGAAAAGGTGTTCAGAGACGAGCTGAACCCCTTTTCTTTTTTTGTGAGATTAGAATTTAAGTCATTTTCATTCATGTGTCTAACCCAATAGGCAGGCGTTTTGCGCTATTATTATATTATTTGGTAAGATGAGGGAAAGGAGGAGAACAATGTATCTAGCAATTTGTATTTTTATCGCCATTATTTTAGGATATTTATTTTTAATAACAGGTCCTCTTGTAGGTGGACTGCTTACATTTGGCCTCGTTGTCGGCCTGCTTTTTCGGGTTGTTTACTTATTGAATCAAATTAACCAGAAGCTCACAGACATCGACCATATGAAAACAAAAGTGCAGAAAGTGTACGAGGAATATATGAAAGAACGGAATACACGAGAAAACTAATATAGTACATTGACGAATCTGAGCGGGAACTCAACGATGGAAATGATAATCAGGGATTACCCCCTGATTATTTAGTTTGGGTAACAGCATAATCAAGAATTTCTTGGTACAGTTCGTTCCAATCTTTATAGAATTTAGTAACTTCACTAGGATGAGCAAGAACTCTCTCACATGACTCAAACTTCCCTTTAAAATCATGTAATTGGTCAATATCCATCCGATAAAAAACTTGGTAGCCTACTTTTGGGTAAGGACTTTTTTGATCCCAGTTTGGATTTTCGTTATGATCTACTATAATGTACCCTAAAAGAGAACACTTCCCAGTAACATATCCTTCTTCATATGCTTCACGCTTCATACATTCTTCAGGGGTTTCTTCGTTTTCAATATGACCTCCTGGAAAGTCCCACCCTCTATGACTTAGCTTAACTAATAACAACTGCCCATCTTTAAAACAGAAGCCATGAACACTAGTAATTTTCTTTCTTGATGGCAGCTTATTACTACAATTCCAAGTTAATTTAACCCTATCCTTTCCCCAATGAACGTATTTTGTAACCATATTAATTACCCCGCTAATCCAATAACCTTAATATGCTGAGTAGCTTTTTTAATTACAGTTTAACATTATACCTTTTGGTTTTTCGTAAATTAAATAAATGAGTGGATATAGCAAACTAGATGATGAATTTCATTACAACTAAAAACTCACAGACATCGCCCCGATGAAAACAAAAGTGCAGAAAGTGTACGAGGAATATACGAAAGAACGGAATTTACGTTAAAGAAATTGAATGTTTTTTCATCATCTCCCAACTTGTTTCATAAATTGTTGTAAGGACGAAGAGGGGGGATCGGTGATGAACGTCAACGAACAGCGAAGTCTTCAATATGCGATTGAGGAAATTACGGAGGTTGCGAAAGGGTTCGGACTCGATTTTTATCCGATGCGATATGAAATATGTCCAGCGGATATTATTTATACATTTGGGGCTTACGGAATGCCGACGCGCTTTTCTCACTGGAGTTTTGGGAAGCAATTTCATAAAATGAAGCTTCATTATGATTTAGGATTAAGTAAAATTTACGAGCTCGTGATCAACTCAGATCCGTGTTATGCGTTTTTACTTGATACGAATTCACTTGTGCAAAACAAGTTGATTGTCGCACACGTGTTAGCCCATTGTGACTTTTTCAAAAATAATGTTCGCTTTAGCAATACAAAACGGGACATGGTCGAAAGTATGGCCGCAACAGCTGAACGTATTAAATATTATGAGCACGAATATGGAAAGCGTGAAGTAGAAACGTTCCTTGATGCGGTGTTGTCCATTCAAGAACATATCGACCCGTCGCTATTACGAGCGAAACTTGCCTGGAGTCTCGATGAGGAAGATGACGAGCCTACGAAAAGTCAAACGCCATACGATGACTTATGGAATATGGATAAGAAGAAAGAGAAAAAGACATATAAGAAAAAACGGAAACAATTCCCGCCAAAGCCTGAGAAGGACATTTTATTATTCATCGAGGAATATAGCCGCGAACTTGACGATTGGCAGCGCGATATTTTAACGATGATGCGAGAGGAAATGCTCTACTTCTGGCCACAGCTTGAAACGAAAATCATGAACGAAGGCTGGGCTTCGTATTGGCATCAGCGCATCATGCGGGAGCTTGATTTAAGCACGGATGAAGCGATTGAATACGCTAAGCTAAACGCTGGTGTTGTTCAGCCATCTCGCACAAGCATTAATCCGTACTATTTAGGAATTAAAATATTTGAAGATATCGAAGAGCGATACAACAATCCTACCGAAGAAATGAAGCGTCTTGGAGTGAAGCCAAACTCCGGGCGTGAAAAAATGTTTGAAGTTCGTGAAATCGAATCGGATATCTCATTCATTCGAAACTACTTAACAAAAGATTTAGTCATGCGGGAAGATATGTATTTATTTCAGAAGCAAGGAAGAGATTACAAAATTGTCGATAAGGCGTGGGAATCCGTGCGCGACCAACTCGTCAGCATGCGCGTCAACGGAGGCTTCCCGTATATCACCGTAAACGACGGCGACTATTTACGAAACGGCGAGCTGTACTTGAAACATTGGTTTGAGGGAATCGAGCTTGATGTGAAGTATTTGGAAAAAGTTCTTCCATACTTGCATCAACTTTGGGGCCGAAACGTGCACATAGAATCCCAACTCGAAAACAAAGCTGTCGTCTTTAGCTACGACGGGAAAACAATGCACAAGAAGTTCATATCGTAAACATGAACCTTCCTCTAAGCGAGGGAGGTTTTTTATTTTCAGCAATAATCTATTGATTTGGCAAATGCTTAGTTGATTTTTTTCTGCTCTCAAAAATTTTGCGGTCCTTTTTTTCTGCATGCAAGCTAATTAATAAGTGAAAGGATTCATTACAAGAAAGGAAGGAATCAAAATGAAAGAATTACTATTTACTGAGGAACCAATTTATGTCATACTGCCGTCGATGAATGAGTACGATTTGCATACGGCGATAACTATTTTACTATTTTTTGAGGAATTAGATGAAAATGATGTCTATCTCAGCAATCAATCGCATTGTCAAAAAGCTTGAAAAGGCGTGTCCCGAATTTTTTTCTCGTAATTCATTCATAAAATTGGGTGCAGTTCATATGGATATAGTGAATAACATCTTATGGAGGGGATACTATTTCACAAAATAATGAGAAACGAGAAAACATTATAAAACAGACGACGAAGGATACGAATGATCTCATTCATAAAACGGTGGATAGTGCCAACAACATCGTGAAGTCGGTTTCAGGTGAAGGTGGAATTGTCGGGAAGGCAGCAGACACGTCTTCCAATGTGCTGAAAAATGCATCGAATATCGGTAAAGGTGTGGTCGATAAGACGGTAGATACGTCTTCGAATGCGGTAAATAAAACGAAAAGCAAATTGTTCGGTAGCAAAAAACGAAACGATTCTAAATAAGGTCCAACAAGCTGTAGCGGTTTCGCTACGGCTTGTTTTTTGGGGGAGGAGTGAAACAAATGGAGCATAAATACGTATTACATAAAAAGGGTTTTAGGAGGTTCAGGTATGAAAAATACACCGATAGGAAAGGAATGTCCGAAATGTGGCAGTACCGACTTAGGAAAAGGAAAGCTTAGTGGATATTCAACAATGACGCCGGTAAATAAAGTGATAAGTTTAGGGTCTGACATTGAATACATTATCTGTACGGATTGTGGTTTTATTATTGAAGGATATGTCACAAAGCCTGAGAAATTTAAAAATACGTGGGGGTAATCCCACTCTTGGTTTATCACACGAAGTATCCGGGTAAAAAACTTAAAACGTGATAAAGGTGTGAAGAGATGTTCGGTTCGATCACAACGAACGAAATAGCGGATGAGTGGCAGGAGACATTTTGGAGCATTGACTGGTCGAATATTGGATTGTTTCTCGTCTATGTGCTTTTAATTTTCTTTTGTAGATGGTTGATTTTGTTTTGGACTTCAAAGATGAAGAAAAGTGACAGGTCCTTTTTTGTCCACATGGACGCCATCTTGCGGTACATTTTGAATTGGGTGACGACATACGGTCTATTATTGTTTATCGTCTTTTATTTTTCGGATTCCCATTGGCTGTTTCGAGAGTTGGCTGCAATCGGAAATGTAAAAGTAACCGTCTTTTTGATTGTGATTGGCATTTTAATTATTTCCCTTGCAAACCGAATGTCGAAAGTCATTACGAATTACATTTTACCTGCTGTTTATGAGCGGTATCAGTTGGATAAAGGTGTGCGTTACACCTTCGATCGCATTTTTCATTACGGTGTGATGGTCATTGCCTTTACAATCAGTTTAACCACTGTTGGGATTGATTTAAGTGCGTTAACCGTCTTTGCTGGAATTATTGGGGTTGGGATTGGCTTTGGTCTACAAAATATCGCTTCCAATTTTATCTCTGGAATTATTTTGTTGTTTGAGCGGCCGATTAAAGTCGGAGACCGTGTCATTGTCGATGACGTGCTCGGTGATGTCGAGAAAATTAGCATGCGTGCGACTGTCATTAAGACGCTCGATAATGAACATATTATCGTACCGAATTCATATTTTTTAGAAGAAAAGGTTGTCAACCGCTCTTATTCTGACCCGGTACTGAGACTAGTGATCCCTGTTGGCGTTGCATATGGTTCTGACGTCGAAAAAGTGAGGGAGCTTTTAGAGCAAGTCGCCAAGGATGAGCAATTAGTTTCCAAAGTCGTGTTAACGAAACCAGATCCTTACGTCAATTTTGTTGGGTTTGGTAGCTCTTCCTTAGACTTTGAGCTGTTCATTTGGATTGCAGACCCTCATTTTGCAGTGCAAATTAAAAGCAATCTAAACTTTCGTATTAATAAAATCTTTAGCGAGCAGGATATCGAAATTCCTTTCCCGCAGCGAGACTTACATATACGAAGCATTGACGACAGTGTGGTGAAAGTCGCAAACCGTCTTAATGAAAGCTGAACGAATGAAGTTCAGCTTTTTTTATGCACTCTTTTTAGATAATGCCATAAAAAAAGGCCAAACTTTCCTTTCTGATTACAATGTTTTTGCCCAGTAAAACCTTGTAAATCAGAATGGATAAGAATGACCCAATTATAGTTTAACCAAATATAAATCTTTTAGTCTTCATGCGCGCGAGTGTCTTCTTTATGCACGGGTTGGGCTGGTTTAACCGCGCGAATGTCGATTCTAAGCGGAGTAGGAATGCTTAAGCGCGCGAGTGTCTTCTTTATGCGCGGGTTGGGAATGTTTATGCGCGCGAATGTCCTTTCTAAGCGCGAGTTGGGAATGCTTATGAGCGCGAATGTCCTTTTTATGCGCGGGTTGGGAATGCTTATGCGCGCGATCGACCTTCCTATGCGCGTTAATTGACTCTATAAGCGCGCCTTCACTAAAAAGTAATCATACAGGAAATGTAAAAAGACAGAAAATTTGTTATATTTAGGTGGGAGGGATAATGGTATGTCTGGATTTCATTTAAACGAAGTGTGGAAAGTGTTTGAAGGTGATGGAATCAAAACAACAGCAATTAAAAATGTCAACTTAACGTTAGAGCCAGGAGATTTTGTTTCAATTGTAGGTCCATCCGGTTCAGGAAAGTCGACACTTTTAAGTTTAATAGGAACGCTCGATACACCGACGAGTGGTGAAATTTTATACGGTGGAAAGAAGGTAAGTGAATACTCCGCCAATAAGCTAGCAGACTTTCGGTTTGAAGAGATCGGCTTTATTTTTCAACAATTTCATTTGATTCCGACGTTAACAGCATTGGAAAATGTCATGTCTCCTTTGCTCGGGCGGAAGGTTCCGTATAACAAAAAAGAAAGAGCGATAGAAATGTTGGAACAGGTAGGATTACATAATAAATTAGATGCGCTTCCTTCACAGCTTTCAGGAGGACAGCAGCAGCGTGTGGCCATTGCCCGCGCGCTCGTTCATGAGCCGAAATGGTTGTTGGCAGATGAACCAACGGGCAACTTAGACAGTGAAACGGGTGAGTCGATATTTTCTCTTTTAACGACATTAAATAAAGAAAAGAATTGCGGTGTGATTTTTGTGACGCATGACCAAAAGTTAGCTGACCGAGCTCGAATGCAAATTAAAATGAAAGATGGCGAAATGGTGAGTGCGCATGCTTAAATGGATTTGGAATTCGTGGTGGCGGAATAAAGAGCGGTTTATTTTATTATTAGTTGGGGTTTTAATTGTAAGCATTGGGCTTAGCTATTTGGTAGGTATTACGGAGGCGAACAAAGGAACCATCGTAGAAGAACTGCAAAAACGGTGGAAATCTTCTTATCATATGGTCGTTCGACCGCCAGATAGTCGCAGCGTGACGGAGGAAAAAAAGCTGCTAGAGCCAAACTATTTAAGCGGATTAGCAGGTGGAATTACACTTGAACAATATGAAATGATTAAAGCAATGGACAAAGTGGACATTGCCGCCCCAATTGCGATGTTGGGGTATTTGTATAACGACACAGCACTCGGTTCGGTTGATGTGACAGAACCTGGAATTTATCGGCTGAAGATGATTGAAAAGACAGATACAGGAGCTTACGAAGAAGTGGATGAAGGAGAAATCTACTTTACAAGAGGCGATGAAAGAACGAAAGAAAGAGAGAAAGAATACGGCTTAACGGTTTTTCAAGATGGCCAGCTTTCGTATGGTTCTAGTATTTTAATCGCAGGAGTTGATCCGGAAGCTGAAGCGAAGTTAGTCGGATTAGACGAAGCTGTAGTCCGGGAGGCAAATAGTCGTTATTTCCTTACAGAGGATCAAGCAGAAGTCGTGGCACTTGCAGAAAGCATTCAAGCCTATAATATTCCCGTCTTGATGAGTAATCAAGAGTTTGTCGACGGGGAAATTATTTATACGATTGAAAAGCTAGATTTGCCGTTTGGAACAACTAGCGAGCGAGAAAAAACACTTCAAATAGTGAAAGATGAGGGTGGGAAGGAATTTCTTCAAACGATCGAAGGAAGCGTGTTGGAGGAGCGATCATTTACAACAATAGAGGCTCATCAAAAAATTGTCGAAGAAATTACATCTCAATCTTCAGAGATGAATCGAACGAGGTGGATGGTTTTTCAGCCGTCACAAGTTGAATATCGACCTGTTTCAAGTCCATTTGCTGATCGATGGCCGTTTGCCTATGAGGTAACGCCTTTTTCCGTTCCAGACGATTCTTTTTTACCCATTCAATCCGCCTATCGTGAAGTTCGAATGTTTGGGAATGACAGTGCAGGTTGGCCGCGCATTCAACTCGACTTTAAAGGGATTTTTGATCCATCCGAATTGAAACTATCAAAAGATCCATTAACCGAACTTCCAATGGAAACGTATTTCCCTGCTAAAGCAGAGTGGGTTTTAAATAAGGAAAATGAACCGGTAAATCCACCTGTTCAAATGAAGCCAATGAACAACCCGTATGGATTTTTAACGAAACCTCCTTTGTTGTTGACAACACTTGATGCGGCGGCTACTGTACTTGGCGAGAAGCCAATATCCGCCATTCGAGTCAATGTAAAAGGGGTGGAAGAATTAAATGAAGAAAGTGAAGAGGTATTAAATAACGTTGCCAATGAGATAAAGGAGAAAACGGGATTGATCGTAGATATCACGTTAGGCTCTTCACCGCAGCCAGCTTTAACACATATTCCAGAGATAGATGGTGTAAATAGCCTCGGTTGGGTTCAACAACCATGGATTAAACTTGGTTCGTCTATGACGATCTTTGAAGAAACGAAAGTAGGCTTTTCGGGCGTTGTAGCCAGTGTCATCTTCGTTGCGATTGTCTATGTATTTTCTTCGAATTTAATTATGATGTATGCCCGGAAAAAAGAATTCGCAGTTTTGTTATCAATTGGATGGCGACCGAGGCAGCTTTCACAGCTTTTGTTTGTCGAAAGCACGTTGTTAGGGATTCTTGTATCCATTATTAGTTGGATCATCCTTGCCTTTTTTCTCGTTATTCAAAATGGGGAAACATCGGTTGTTAGAGTGATGATGATTGGGATATGTGGCCTCTTCATATATTGGCTTGGTTCCTTTATACCAATGGTCCTCGTTCGAAGAATCAAGCCTTATGAAGTGATGAAAGCAGGAGAAGTGACCAGATCACATAAACGAATCGTGCGAGCTCAGTCGGTTATTGGGATGAGTTTAAATTATTTAATATCCACTTGGAAACGTAGTTTTCTTGCAATTTTATCAATTGCCTTCCCAACTGGTTTGCTTATGTTTTTTCTTTTCATTACTTTTCGATTAAAAGGAGAGTTATATACTACATGGCTAGGTGAATACGTTGCGATGGAAGTTGGACCTATGCATTATATTGCAATGGGGATTGCCATCTTGATCGCCATTTTAACAACAGCGGAAATCATCTGGCAAAATGTTTCCGAACGACAACCGGAAATTGCGGTGTTGAAGGCAATTGGATGGAGGAATCATGCTGTGCGGAAGCTCGTTTTACTTGAGGGGGCAGTAAGCGGATTTCTAGCAGGGATTCTTGGATTCGTTCTTTCACTTTTATTTATTGTGTACATGTATGGACAATTTCCAACCGAATCATTGGTCTTTCTTATAGCTTCAGGTTTTATTCCCGTATTGACAGGGATGATCGGTGCCATCATACCAGCTGAAAAAGCGGTTCGGATTTTACCGTATGAAGGATTGCAAGGAGGAGTAACGAACTCCGACAAGACCGAAAAGGCGTTTAAATGGTCTTTAAGTTTGGGGGGAGTTGGTCTGTTCGTTGCGGTATTACTTTTACTTGTACAGATGCTTCCAGAACCAGTTGAAGAGGCGGTCGAGGTGACGAATGTAGTTAGGTCCGTAGATAAGACGGAAGGAGAGGTAACAGAAGAATTCAATTCGGTTGGGGAAAACTCAGAGAAAGTAATGGGTGTGAATGAGGAACCATTCGAACAACGATTCAAAAGTGCTTATAAAGTAGCGAAGTTAGGAGAAACAATTGGGAATAAGCAACGTTATAGATTTGGACATTTAACAACTTCGCCATCAGACGTTGAGGTTGAAAATCCAAACAATGAGCTGCTCTCCATTCCTGTCTATTTTGAAGACAAGGATACGATGTCAAACGGAAGTTTAATCTATAAACCATCCACCTATAAATTGATTGATGACAAAGGAAATGAATACTTCGTGAAGCATATGGAAGTTATTGAGTCAGAGAATTGGAAGCAACAGATGATGATTATTTCTCCTGGAAAGGCCAATGTTGTATTAACCTATGAAGTACCGAAGGACGTAGAACATCTTGTACTCATCGTCAAAAATAGTTTCGAACCAGGAGAAATTGTAGTAGAAGTAAAATAATCCATAATTATGGTATAGTAGAAGAAAAAGGAAGTTTTTCAACATGAAAGTCGTTAAGAATCTCGTTATATGGTTATCTTTGTTTCTATATGGGTGTACTCATTCAGAACAACATTTGACTATATCGGCGGCTGCGAGTCTACAAGGACCACTTGAAGAGGTGGTGGAGGCATTTGAAGCCGAACATCCATCCGTTCGGATAAACATCAACTATGGAGGTTCCGGTGCACTAAAGCATCAAGTAGAAGAAGGTGCGCCGGTAGACCTCTTTTTTTCGGCAGGAATGTCCCCAATGGAAGCCTTAGTAGAGAGCGGATATATAAAAGAGTGGACTACGGTTGTTGAAAACCGCCTTGTCCTCGTTGTTCCGGATCAACTTGGACAAGATATCAAGCAAGTGGAGGACTTATCAAAATCAATCGTCCAAAAAATTGCCATCGGTCAGCCAGAAACGGTTCCGGCAGGCCAGTATGCGAAGGAAGTTCTCGATCACCTACATCTATGGGATACTGTGCAAGAAAAAATTGTCTATGGAAAAGATGTAAGACATGTTTATACATACGTTACAACGAATAATGTGGAAGCAGGTTTTGTTTATAAAACCGATGTTCAGTCTAAAGATCTGGTTCAAGTGATTCCAATTCCAAGTGAGCTTCACTCGCCGATTGTTTACCCGATTGGCATCGTGGCGAATACAAAGCAAAGTGACGAAGCTAATCGCTTTATCGAATTTATTCAAGAAGAACAAGCAAAATTTATTTTTGAAAAATACGATTTTAGTGAGAGGAACAGCAGTGGAAGCTAATCAACTAATGAATGCTATTATGTTATCTTTTCAAGTTGCGACATTAGCAACCCTTTTTTCATTTTTGGGTGGCATTTCGTTCGGAAAATGGTTTTCTAAAAAATCATTTCCAGGGAAAAGTGTGATGGAGACGGTTCTCTTATTGCCGATTGTCTTACCGCCATCGGTCGTCGGCTTTTTACTCATCATCGTATTTGGTCGACAAAGCGTCATCGGTCAGTTGGTGGAGTCGATTTTTCATCAGCCGATTATGTTTACAACGTCAGCTTGCGTCATTGCCTCAACAGTCGTCGCTTTCCCGCTCATGTATCAATCGGTGAAAACGGGTTTGGAATCGGTTGATAGTACGTTAGAAGATGCAGCTAGAGTGGATGGTGCTACGGAATGGGAAACATTTCGGTTTATTTCCCTTCCTTTGGCACAAAAAGCTGTCATTGCGGGGGTTGTATTAAGTTTTACAAGAGCTATGGGGGAATTTGGCGCAACGCTCATGTTTGCAGGAAATATTCCTGGTGAAACACAGACGATACCGCTTGCCATTTATGTCGCAATGGACGCGGGAAATATGACTCTCGCATGGGGACTTGTCGGTGTAATGGTTATGTTTTCGTTCTTATTGTTGACCATCATTCAACTGCTTGGAAGAAAAGCATAGAAAAAAGAATATAGGTGTGTGAAGAATATGAAGGAAAAGAAAAGGAAGTCAGAACTATTGGAATGGACTAAGTCCATTGTAATTGCAGCATTACTTACATATGGGATTCAAGCGTGGCTTTTTGCGCCAATTATCGTGGATGGTGAATCAATGAACCCGACAATCCAAAATCAAGACCGTATGATTGTCTCCAAAATTGATACGCCAGAGCGATTCGACATTATTGTGTTTCATGCTGAGGAAGATAAGGACTTTATTAAACGCGTGATCGGATTGCCAGGAGACAGAGTAGAATATAAAAATGATACGCTTTTTATTAATGGAAAAGCGTATGAAGAAACGTATTTAGATGAAATGAAAAAAGAAATAAAGCAGCTATATGGAGAAGGTGCTCTTCTAACGCAAGACTTTACACTCGATAGTTTACTAGGATATGAGACAGTCCCTGAAAATACTTTATTTGTGCTAGGAGATAATAGACAAAACAGTAGAGATAGTCGGCACATCGGTTTTGTTCCAATGGAAGAAGTCGTTGGAAATGCGAAGCTTGTTTTTTGGCCATTTGAGAATACTGGGTTAGTCAAATAGTGTGTCTTTTGTTTTGTCTGCATGGGAAAAGCTTTTTGCCATTAGAATGAAATTGAAATAAATGGTAAAATAAAGAAGCTAAATTGGAATTAAATCGTATAACCTATTAAAAAAGAGGGGACTGTAATGTTGCTTCGAAAAATAGGAAAATACATTTTCTTGATAGTAGCTTTACTGTTTGTATTTTTGTGGTCTATCTTTTTTGAACCAAGTGGGAATATGGGTTTGTTTGTACGAGTAAAAATGTCCCAATCTATTTTTACATTATTTACCTCTATTAAAGAAAAGTGGTGTTACGATGACTTGTCATTATTTCATAGCAAGCTTTCGGCCGATTGAAAAGTTTCATCAATTCGGATGTGATTATCCTTTTTTAAGTGGCGAAGCGTATAAGGAAAGGTTACCTTTTACTTTACCGTATGTTTACGAATATGGTGGGGAAGACGAAGCATTTGTTACGTTTTTAGATGAATTTATGGAATTAGGTGACGTAATCGAGTTTTACGTGTTTGAAGAGGGGCGTCATGGCATTCCTTTGTCTTCCCTTCATCCTGAAGAAGCCAGAACTATAAATCTATTAAAAAAGACATATAAGGATAAATATGGTGAATACCAAATTAAAGAAAAAACATGGAAGGAAGAGTTAGCAAGAAGAACGATCGCTTCAAAACGCAGTGTTACGACATTTGTCAAATGGTGATTATGATAAGAGGAGAATGAGAGAATAAAAACACTGCTACGGATGTTAAGATGTACATGAAAAATCATTCCATTTAAGTTTTCTCTTTGCTTAAAGTAGCAAAAGGACTGTACCTGCTTCTTGCAACGTTTCAAGAATCTATGAAAAGCCCACCCTTGTGTATAATCTATTTACAAATATTGTGATATGTAATTCGGTTTATTCAATGGTTAAATGAAGCAAACAATAGCCTCCATTCGTAAAGAAGGTAGGGGGGTGTTAAAATGTTCCAAGCAAAAGTTGTTTGTGCAGTTTGTCATAAAAAGATTGAAAAAGGTGAGGAATTCATCGCCAGGCTCCGTATGCCGTATCATGATGGCATGGTTCGAATTAAAAAGTTTTTAGAGCAGGAAGCACAAATTATTTGTTTGAACTGTGACAGAAAAGAGAGGTAATCATATGAATCTCATTCAACTTTTCGTTTTTGTTATATTAATGGCACTCATATCCAGTCCTATTGAGCGTAGACTGCGAGAAAAACTGAATGTCCAACGGAAGAAAGGATGGTTCGTTCACTTCGTCCATCCGTCACAAACCGTCTTGGAAATCTTTCTTTTATTCTTGTTTATCTTTTCCTTTTTTCGATATTGGGATGAGCATACTTTACTCATTGTATTTGCATTTTTAATTGCTCTCGATCTTCTTCGGGCGTTTATGCACTGGAAGTTTGAGCGCTCCTCTCGGGAATGGGTGATTCATTTAATTTATGCTAACTTCATAACCATTCTTTTTATTCTATTGTTTTTCTTACAGGTGTTTTAAAAGTTGCTAGATGTAAGAAAGGTGACGGACTACTTTTCTCTTTAGAGTGAAGTGGATAAGTGACCGATTGTGTTGAGTGGGGGATATTTTTGGAATGGGTTAAAAACTTTGAGGAATTTTATATCATCTTGTATGCAATCATCATCTTGTTCATTAACCTTGATTACTTACGAGAATTCCCGAAGATCAAAAAAGGAATGAATGAAATTTCGTCTGATAAAGAACTTGAGTTGAACCCAAGTTCGAAGTCTGTCATGTTCTTCATATTAACTTTTAATTTCTTTCGCAGATGGATGATTTACTTACTTGCGGTTCTACTTACAGAAAATGTAGTAGTATTAATCATTTCTGCTATGCTTTTTATCATTGGATTATATGATAGCTTGTTTCATTATAGTGTTGATAAAGTGAAGAAAGCGATGAATTTTAAATTATTCCTTTCGATCGCTGATACTATTTATAGTTCAGTTTTCATCATTTACCTTCTTATGAAATAAGTATGTAACCATTAAGACGAAGGGGATTACATATTTAAAAATCCCCAAAACGTTAAGGTAGTTCACGTTTTGGGGATGGTGAGCTTAAAAAGCGGTAGATGGGATTTTGCTTTCTTGAACGGTAAAGGTTCCTTTCGAAAGTTTTAAGACTGTATCGGATATTGCGGCAATGCTTTGGTCATGCGTGACCATGATAATGCATTTTTGTTCTTCATGGGCAAGTCGTTGGAAGAGCTTAACGATTTCTCTTGCTGTATCTTCATCTAAGTTTCCAGTCGGTTCGTCGGCGACGATTAAATCGGATTGACAGCTTAAAGCACGAGCGATGGATACGCGTTGTTGTTGCCCTCCACTTAACGTTAATACTTTCTGTTTCGCCTGTTCTTCTGTAATGCCGACTTTAGCCAATAAATTTAGGGCATGTACTTTTTTATCTTTCACCGTTGTTTTTGTTATTTCCATCGCTGTTATGACATTTTGCAATGCGGTCATGTATGGCAATAGATTGTATGCTTGAAAAACAATCGATACGTATTGATTTCGGTATGCAGTTAATCCAATTTTTTTAATATCTGTTCCTTCATAGAGAATGGAGCCTTCTTTCGTTTTGTCGAGACCGCCTGCAAGGGAAAGAAAGGTCGTCTTCCCAGAACCGGACGGGCCGATTACCGTATAAAATCGGCCGCGTTCGAAGCTGACGTTCATATTTTTTAAAATATGCTTTTTTTGTTGGTTTTCCGTATACCAGTAGTTCACGTTTTGAAATTGTAGTAATGCCATCGTGCATCCCCTTCCTATTCTTGTTTTGTTAAAATCGTTTTCGGTTGTAAACGGATGATGGATAAAGACGGAATAAGCGTCGAAATAACCGCGATTAATAAGCCGATGCCGCCAAGAATGAGCAATTCTTCTCCTGATACTTGGATGGAAAGCTCGCTAATTGGATCCACAGATGTTTGCGTAGTCTGAGTCAAGCCGAGTCGACCCATTCCGCCTCTACCGAATCCTTGTGGTACGGTTTGGTCTTCTTCTACTTGGGTTATTTGTTGGGATAAAAGCTCTTCCCCTAATTGATTAGCAATGACATTTCCGCTAACCGATGCCACACCAAGAGATAATGCAGCGATAATTATAATCTCAACTAAAAATTGTCCGATAAGCTTCCATTTCTTTTCACCAATTGCTAGCAATACGCCCATTTCATATGTGCGTTCACGAATTGACATCATGACGATTAAGCTTAAAATAATGGCCCCAGCGATCGTAATGACGAATACTGTGTTTGACGAGAATGATGCGACGTTTTCGATTGGGCCGACCATTTGTTGATAAAGTTGGTCATTAGCATCTAATGTGTACTGCGTAAAGTCAACAACACCATTTGCTTCTGCTTCTTCAATGAAGGAATCGATATAAGCTGGGTCTGCCATATAATAAACAGCTTGGTCAATCGTACCAGCGGAATCTTCTCCCTTTAAAGCAGTGGAAACTGTGTGAGGTACGTACAGGACGTTATTAGGAATTGAGAATGCAAAGCTTGCTAACTGTCCATCAGTTGTAGCTGTCGTTTCATAAATCCCTACAATTTCTAATGTCACTTCAGTTCCTTCTTCTTCCGTTGATGAAATCGTAATCGTATCACCGATAGCTAGTTCGTTATTTTCTGCTAACGTTTGTTCAATCATAACAACGTTAGCCCCTTCGTCTTCTTCTGTAATGTGGCGACCTTCAAGAAGTGTAGCCGTTCCATCTGTAAACGTCGATAATATTTCGGAGAATGTTACTCCTCGAGTCGTAACGTCTGCTTCAAAACGCGCATTTCCTCCACCTTGTCCGTTTTGGAAACGTGTGTTTTCTGTCGTTGTCTCTTCTTCTACTTCTTCCTCAACAGGTTCAAAACTTTCTGCGATTGCAATGGAGTTAGAATAAAAATTGTATGACTTAATGTATGAAGAGTTTAATAAGTCTTCAGCTTGTTCCACTGGAATAGGACTTGATTGGATGGGAGCTCGACGCTGTTGCCCTTCGGCTTCACTGTCTGTTTCCGTGTTTTCCATCGCTTTTTGTACATCGTATTCTAACGTCACTTCTCCTCCTAATTGTTCGCGAGCGAGATCAGATGACTTTTCCGCAGCGGATTGAATCGATAACCCCGAAACAACTAAGACGAAAATGACACTCAAAACAAATAACATTAAAATTGATTTTCCTTTTCTAGCCTTCACGCTTAAAAAGGCGCGTTTCAAAAAATTCATAGTTTCTATCCTCCGTATTTAATTTTGTTGGGGGGGCGGGCGTATCTATGTGCAAATGACACGCCCTGTGTGAAAAAATGTGTCTAGTTTGAATTGTTGTGGGATGAAAAGTTCATCCGAACAAGTTCTTCTTTAGGCTAATGGAAAAATATGAACAATTTATGACGAAACATGTGTGAAAGTATGAAAAAGTATGAAACGATTGGGAACAATGGTGAAAATGATTTGTTTTTCAATCATTTTCGATTAATCTATAAGGAGAGAAAACGAGTATCGAGGTGAATCCTTTGAAAATACTAATTGTTGAAGATAATGAAAGTGTTTGTTCCATGCTTGAGATGTTTTTCCAAAAGGAACAGTACGAAGGAACATTTATTCATGATGGTTTAAAAGCGTTAGAAGCGTTTGATCGTGACGAATGGGATTTAGTTATTTTAGACTGGATGCTTCCAGGGATGGACGGAGTGAGTATTTGCCGAAAAATACGGGAAAAAAGTTCGGTTCCGATTATTATGTTAACGGCAAAGGATAGTGAGTCCGATCAAGTGTTAGGACTTGAAATGGGAGCGGATGACTATGTAACAAAACCGTTTAGTCCTCTAACACTTATGGCACGGATTAAAGCTGTCACACGACGCTATCAAACAAAAGAAGAACCAGTAGAAAAAGTAGTGGAGACGCAATTTTTTAAATTGAATCAAGATACACGAGAAGTATGGCTTAATGGTGAAAAAGTCACACATGTGACACCGAAGGAATTCGAGTTGTTACAAGAATTTATTACGCACCCGAAAAAAGTGTTTACGCGAGATCAACTTCTTGAACGTGTGTGGGGATATCAATATTATGGCGATGAGCGTACAGTCGATGTACACGTCAAACGGTTACGAAAAAAAATAGCCCTTTCTAATCGACCATTTATTCATACTGTTTGGGGTGTAGGGTACAAGTTTGACGAATCGGTGGTAGAGGATGCGTAATAAATATTTCTATCAAATCTTTGGGAGTCACTTAATTATCGTTTTGACTGCCTTTTTGATTTTAAGTTTGTTGTTTACAACGTTCGTTCGAAACTTTGTGTATGAAAACAAGGTAGATGAGCTTACTTCATACGGAGATCAACTGATGAAAGTTGCGCTTTCGGATTCTCCTTTATCCAAACGGTCTCAATTGTATTCGTTTCGAAATATGCTGGAGGCGCAAAAAGTTCAGTTGTACTTGTTTGATGAAACGGGCCAAATTCTCCCTTCTAATAATAAAAACCCATTCCCAAACTTTTATTTAAGTGAAGAAGAGTGGGAACGGCTCAAAAATGGCGAGCGCGTATCCGTATTGCGTGATTTCGGACGTTTTGACGAGGGAGTGACTTTCGTTGCCTTGCCTATTATAGAAGAGCAAGAGATGCTCGGCGGGATGATTTTAATGTCGCCCATAAGCGGAATTACGAAAATGATTGACCAAATTAATCGGTATTTATTAATTGTCATTATTATTTCTTTAGTTGCCGCCCTAATTATTAGCTACGTATTGTCTCGCATATTTGAAAAACGAGTGCAAAAGCTGCGCGATGCAACGTCAATGATTGCATCAGGAGATTACAACGTGCATGTTGAAGACAACAAACGAGACGAAATTGGTCAATTGGCACAAGATTTCAACGATATGGCTGGTCAACTGAAACGGTCGCAAGAAGATATCGAACGACTGGAAAAGCGCAGAAGACAATTTATTGCCGATGTTTCACATGAATTGCGCACCCCTTTAACCACCATTCGTGGACTCATTGAGGGGATTAAAAATAATTTAATCCCACCAGAACAAAAGGAAAAAAGCATGAACTTAATCGAACAAGAAACAATACGGTTGATTCGACTCGTCAACGAGAACTTAGACTATGAAAAAATTCGATCCAATCAAGTGGTCTTGCAGCGGGAAGAAATCTATGTAGTTGACGTCTTTGAGATTATAAAAGACCAACTATCCCTTCTCGCTGAAGAAAAACAAAACGAAATCCATCTAGAAGCACCAGAAGATTTAACCGTATTTGCTGACTACGACCGAATCATTCAAATCATCTTGAACATTACCAAAAACAGTATCCAATTTACCTCAAAGGGAACAATCACACTGCGAGGGCGAAAAGGATATAAAGAAACCATCATTGAAATTGAAGACACAGGAATCGGCATGGATAAAGAAGAAATCGAATCCATTTGGCTTCGCTTCTACAAAGCCGACATTTCACGTAAAAGTACATCCTATGGCGAATTTGGCCTCGGCCTTTCAATCGTGAAGCAACTCGTCCTTCTTCATAATGGAACAATCGAAGTAGAAAGCAAAAAACAAAAAGGAACAAAATTTATCATCAGCATTCCTGATGAGAAGAAAGTCGTCTCCAACTAGTTGGAGACGGCTTTTTTTGTAGGAGAGTGAAGCATATGGGCGAAGTGACGGTGAAGTTGGGCGGAGCGGAAGGAATATTGGGCGGAGCGGAAGGAATATTGGGCGGAGTGACGGTGAAGTTGGGCGAAGCGCAGGAATATTGGGCGGAGTAACGGTGAAGCTGGGCGGAGGAACGGGTAACTTGGGCGAAGCGCAGGAATGTTGGACGCAGCGCGGAACACTTTGAGCGAAACTCACAAACATTGGGTCAACCATATAACTCCAAAAAATGCGTTCCTTCTGTAAGGAACGCATCGGCTTCGTTATTTCTTTTCCATTTGAAACGGTAGTCGATTAGCATGTTTCACATTTGATGTTTCAGAAACGTATGAAGCTTCAATAACAGCACTTGGGTCAATTTCAAGTGCGATGGCCTTCACGCGTGGGTACGTGAAGCGGTTAGAAATACAGTAAATAATTGGCCGGGGCTCTTTTGAGTATCCGCCGCGCGCTTGCAAATACGTAATCGATAGATTTAAAGTTTTCATTAAGGATTGCCCGATTTCTTCGCACTTGTCTGAAATAATCATAATCGACTTTCCTTGATTTAATCCATCGATGACGAAATCGATCATTTTGGTGACGATGTAAAAGACCGCTAATGAAAACATTGCTTGTTCTACAGAGAAGACAAAAGCGGCAAAGGTGAAAATAACCGCATTAATCCCAAGTAAAAAGGTGCTAATCGGAATTTTAAAGTGGTTATGCGCCCATACGGCAAGCATTTCTGTTCCATCGATTGCACCGCCGAATTTAACAACGATACCGATTCCAACCCCTACTAATAATCCACCATATAGAACAATCAACACGTCAGAATCTGTAATAGCTGGAACGGGTGTTAGCCATATTAAACCGATTGACGTAATGACGTTTGCGTAAATCGTTCGAATAACGAATGGTTTTCCCACATCTTTTGCAGTGAAAAGCAGGATTATTCCGTTTAAAACAAGAAAAATGACAAAGATAGGCGTGTCGAATAAATGGTTCATCATAATCGCAATCGCCGTTACACCACCATCAACTAAATTATTTGGTGCTAAAATCAGTTCGATTCCGGCTGCGACGAGTAGTGAACCGATCGTTAGAAAAATATATTCAATAAAGTGTTTCATTCCATCACCTTCCAAACGTTCATACTATCATTATATCGTAAAAATAATTTATTTAAAATTTTTAAGAGTAGGAGAATTGATGTGATCACCATTTTAAATCATCGGAAACGAAAGGTTGCAAAGAAAATTTTAACGTTACAAAAGGAAGCCTATCAAGTTGAAGCTACCTATTTAGGTGTTTCAGACATACCGCCTTTACGTGATACGACAAGAGCCATTATGTATTCAAATGAAGAGTTTATTGGGTTTTGGGACGGTAAAAGTTTAATAGGATCCATAGCGTATGAGGTGAGTAAAGGAGCATTGATTCTTTCCCGAGTCATGGTCTCTCCATCCCACTTTCGAAAAGGAATAGCCACAGCGCTCCTTCAATATTTATTTTCTTCAAAAGGTGATGACTCTGTATATATAGTGACGACCGGAGCACAAAATTACCCAGCGATCGAACTGTACAAGAAGTTCGGATTCACCGAATGCCAGTCGTATGCAACACGGGAAGGAATTCAATTATTAAAACTCATTCGGACCGTTAACGAGGACGCTTTTCCCAAGGCGTAACCGTCCCAACAACATTTTCTTGCTTCTTTTCTTTAATCGCTCGAATGACACCGTTTGAAATTTCATCATGCGTTAGCCATCTACTTTCACCATGCTCCATTTGAAAACCGAGAAAAATAGAATGATAGTGACATGACAGGGGAGGTGTAAAAGACGGTCGGTCATAAAAGTAGCGACTACCTAATACATGATACAACTCCCAAGATTTTCGCGATGTTTGTTCAACCGATTTACAGATAAAGGGGAGTGCGTTAGGTGCTGTTGAATGAATCCAACTTACGACGAGTTCAATCGGTCCATTTCTTGAAATAGTATCTTCAATTTCTCTCACAAGCGACTCCGTATCATGATAATCGACTTGTATTGGGGTGTAATTCTCCCCGTGAAAAGCGGCTAGCTTTTCCTTCGTTCGTCCGATCACAGAGGTTTTGTATCCTTGATTATGCAACCACGTCGTCACGTTTTTTAACATGCCTGTTCCACCGATAACAAGAGCGTGCATTTTTTCCAGCCTCCTTTTTACTCTAAGTATACTATATATTTCCATTCACTCTTTACAAATATGGTTGTACAGGTTAGAGTGAACTCTAAAGAAATATGTTGTGAGGGGATTTCCATGTACACCATTAGTGAACTAGCAAAAGCGTTACAAATTTCGCCCCATACCCTTCGTTATTATGAAAAGGAAGGAATTATGGAATCCATCCGAACGGACAGTGGTGAGCGGCGATATACGGAAGAGCATGATAAATGGCTTCGTTTTGTACTAAAATTACGCGAGACTCAGATGCCAATTGCTCAAATAAAAAAGTATGCGATGCTTGTAAAAGAAGGGGAGCACACAACCGAAGAGCGGCTGGAGCTTTTGAAGTCTCATCTAAACAATATCCAGAAGCAACTCATTGAGCTCCAATCAACTGAAGAAATGTTGCAAAAGAAAGTGGCCATGTATGAACAATGGTTAGATCAGCATCCACGTTTTGCTGGGGAAAATGAGTAACGATGTGGAACTTTTTTTACTCATGATTCGTAGTAGAAAGCATGGTATGATAAATGCATGGATAAAATGGTGAATAATGGTTGTTTTAGGAGGATTGTATGTTTAAATCAAAAGTTCATTTTTGGACGTTGCAAATTTTAATGCTCGTGCTCATCATTTATTTTAGTACGAAAATTTCTTTCTTATTTGAGCCCCTAGTCATTTTTGCAACGACGTTATTCTTTCCTATTTTAATTTCAGGATTTTTCTATTTTTTGCTCAACCCTGTCGTTGGGTTTATTGAACGAAGAAGGGTTCCAAGAACGTTATCCATTCTTATTTTGTACGTACTGTTTATAAGTGTGATTACGTCCATCATTGGTTTAATTGGACCAACGATTGTGAAGCAGTTCAACGACTTAATTGAAAATATGCCGAGATACATCGCGCAATCCCGTACTGTAATTGAAGACTTATATTTTAGTTCGTGGTTTCAATGGGTGATGGCTCAAGACATTTTTTCGCTTGATAAAATTGAGAGCACGTTGACGAATTACGTATCAACGATTACGGAAAATGTATCACAAGGCTTGCAAGTTGTCTTCGGTGTTATCGCGAATATCACCCTGATTATTATTACCGTACCTTTCATTTTGTTTTACATGTTTAAAGATGGCGAAAGATTTCCAAGCACAGTGGCCAAGTTTTTCCCGAAAGACTTCCGTCCGGATGTGTTACGTATATTACGTGAAACAGGAGACACATTATCCGTCTACATTCGCGGACAAATGATTGTCTCCCTCATGGTAGGGATCCTTTCTTTTATCGGGTATTTACTCATTGGATTGCCGTATGCCCTTCTTTTAGGATTAGTGGTTGCAGTCACAAATATCATTCCGTACGTTGGACCTTTTATTGGTGTGGCACCTGCGATCATCGTCGGATTGCTTGATTCACCGATGAAAGCTCTACTAGTTATCATCGTTGTTACCGTCGTTCAGCAAATCGATGGAAACGTCATGTCGCCGCTCATTATTGGTAAACGACTAGACACGCACCCGCTAACCATTATCATCTTATTACTCGTTGCTGGAAACCTTGCCGGGGTACTTGGTATGATTTTAGCCGTTCCAACTTACGCTGTAACAAAAACAATCGTTATCAACTTATACCGACTCATCCGGTTACGACAAGAAATCAAGACCGAATAGCGCCAAATCAATGGCGCTATTTTTTTATGGTTGAGAGGGGATTCACGCAATTCGGGGAAGTGAAGAAAAACGGGGTGGAAGTGATGGATAAAATGGCCGAAGTGAAGAAAAACGAGGTGGAACTGATGAATAAACCGATAGAAGTGATGGATAACGAGGTGGAACTGATGAATAAATCGCCGGAAGTGAAGAATAACGGTGCTGAAACTGATGAATAACCTGTCGGAAGTGATGGATAACCGAGTGGAAACTGATGAATAAAAAGGCCGAAGTGATGAATAACGATGCTGAAACTGATGAATAAATCGCTGAAACTGATGAATAAATCGCTGGAAGTGAAGAATAACGGGGTTGGAACTGATGAATAACCCGATAGAAGTGATGGATAACCGGCTGGAAGAACAATTCACCATGAATGACATCATTTATTTTAAGTAATTCGCTCTATATAATAAGGTGATTTTTTAAAGGGAATTTGGTGTTTAATGTAAAATGTATATCAAACAGCTCTGTTGATATTTGGTAGTAATAGATGTTGTTGTACCGTAATAATAAGAATGCTTGTTAGGAGGTGTGGAAATGACATTAAATTTGCGTTTAGAATTGTTCGTAAAAGATTTGCAAAGGTCTGTTGATTTTTACAAGAATGTAATTCAATTAGAGTTATCTTCTCAAAATGAGAGTAGTGCTATGTTTAAAGCGGAAAATATTAATTTACTTTTAACGCAAGAAGATGTTATTTCGGAAAACCATTATTTTAGAGAAATTAAAACTTCTCGGAAAGGGTTGGGAGTTGAAATAATATTAGTAGTACCAGATGTTCAAAGTTATTATCAACGTATATGTGAAATGCAAATTGATTTAGAATCAGAACTAAAACAACAAGAGTGGGGAATGACGGATTTTCGCTTAACTGATCCAGATGGTTATTATTTAAGAATCACTTCACCTAAAAAGTGATAATTTGATAGCCTTAATCTGTTGTTTTCAATGCGGAAGATAAGTTCAGCCCTTATTAATTATGTTACTTCAACTAACGGCTAGGGATATTTTAATAATTGTAAGCCCTATGCTACATGGATTGTTATCTATTAGTCGTATTTAATTGATAGTTATAATTGACAAGTCAAAAAGCAGGGAAATTCCCCTGCTTTTTGATGTCTGTTAATTGGTCAAAATTGATGCCAATTTCAACTGTTCTTTTATTTTTGTACCTCTAATCGGAACTCGTTAATTTAAAATCAGCCCCTGAATGTTTATTATTCTACATCTCGATTAAAGCGAACGGCGTGTGGGAGAATCGGGTCTTGTAAATGGTATTCGTAGGTGATGCCATCGACTTTTCCGACAATTTTATCACTTTCATATAGTTCAATTAAAAGCTGTGCCATTTCACTTGAGGTATGGAATTTTGGAAGGACTCCTTCGTAATTGAACTCGTCAATTCCTAAAGATACTTTCGCAAATTCAGATTCTGTTGCGGCAGGAGCTAATACTTTTGCTTTCATTTTTGCTCCTTTTGCTTGTAATTCTTGAGCTAGTCCTTCTGTAAAGGCGCTGACAAAGAATTTTGTCGCACAATACGTAACGTTATCGGCGATGATGGTATAACCGCCAGCTGAAGAGATATTAATGAGTTGTGTGCCTTCGACATTCGCATAATCGCGTACAAATAACGTTGAGAAAATGGTTAGCGCTTCATTGTTAAGGCGAAGCATGTTTTGTATTTTCGTTAAATCTTGGTCCATAACGCTACCGTAATGTCCAAAGCCTGCATTGTTGATCCATGTTTCAAGTTCAAAGGCATTGGCTTCTTCATAAAATTTGTATACATTTTCCGTAACGGATAGGTCGTACACAAATAGTTGTACATCCACTGATGGATTGATTTGATTAATCTGTTCTTTTAGTTGCTTCAATTGTTCATGCCTGCGGGCAACAAGAATTAAATTCTTTCCTTTTTTCGCAAAAGCGAGAGCTGTCTCATAACCAATTCCTGAACTAGCTCCTGTAATGACTGTATATTTCATGTTTAAACCTCCACATTTTTGACTTCACAAACCGATTGTAACGGTTAGAGTGAACTCTAAGTCAAACAATTTATGTACTTGTTTAACCGCGAAGAGTATTCCAGTTCCAATTGATAAATAATAAAAAAAATTACCACTAAAAAAGGTTATTTATTGACAATTTTCAGGAAAATGCATACAATACATTCAAATGATTATTTGAATGTTTGAATGAGAGGTGATTTCCCCATGAAAGAGAAAGATGTTTGTGAAGTGGAATGTATAAGCGATGATGTAGAAAGTCTACAACAGGAGATTCAAATACGAGATCATCAAGCGGTTGCCACTATTTTTAAGGCGTTAGCTGATGAAACGAGGGTGAAGATTGCCTACGCTCTTTTAATAAAAGAAGAATTATGTGTATGTGACGTAGCGAATCTTGTTGGTAGTTCAACGGCTACTGCTTCCCATCACTTGCGCCTGTTACGCAATTTAGGATTAGCGAAATACCGGAAAGAGGGGAAGCTTGCGTATTATTCATTAGATGATGACCATGTGAAGCAAATCATTACATTAGCATATGCTCATCAGAAGGAGTTGCAAACGCGTGAGTGAAGAAAAAGCAGTATATCGGGTACAAGGATTTTCATGTGCTGGCTGTGCCAAAACATTTGAACGAAATGTTCAAAGTATACATGGGGTCGAGCACGCAGAAGTAAATTTTGGAGCTTCAAAATTAACGGTCTACGGAAAAGCTTCGCTACAAGAGTTAGAAAAAGCAGGTTCATTTGAAAAATTAAAGATATATAAAGAGGATGAAGAAGTTTCCGAACAAACGATACCTTTTTGGAAAAAGCACCAAGAGACGATTATTTCAGCAATCTTTTTGTTCATCGGGTGGATTTTACAAGATGAGTTATTGTCCATATCTGCCTTTCTATTATCAATGGTCATTGGAGGATACCGGTTATTTCAAGCGGGACTCCAAAACTTAGTTCGCCTTCAGTTTGATATGAAAACACTTATGACGATTGCTGTAATTGGCGCAGCACTGATTGGTGAATGGGGTGAAGGAGCAACAGTTGTCTTTCTATTTTCTGTGAGTGAAGTGCTGGAGCGATATTCTATGGAACGGGCAAGACGCTCAATAAAGTCATTAATGGATGTTGCTCCGAAACGAGCTACGATTGAACGCGATGGAATCGAAATGGACGTACATGTGAGAGACATTCGAGTAGGTGACTTGTTAAAAGTGAAGCCAGGCGAAAAGATCGCAATGGACGGCATCATCGTAAAGGGAACGGCCAACGTGAATGAAGCCACTATCACAGGCGAATCCATTCCGGTGACAAAAACAGAGCAAGATGAAGTTTTTGCTGGGACGATGAATGAAGATGGATATCTGCACATTCAAGCGACAAAAACAGCCGAAGATAATACAATCGCAAAAGTTATTCAACTGGTGGAAGAAGCACAAGCGGAAAGAGCACCAGCCCAAGCGTTCATCGACCGATTCGCCAAATATTACACACCCGTTATTATGGGAATCGCCTTTTTAGTTGCCATTCTACCGCCACTTCTATTTCAAGCTGATTGGCAAACATGGATCTATCAAGGGTTAGCCATACTCGTCGTCGGATGTCCATGTGCGCTCGTCATTTCAACGCCGGTTGCCGTCGTCACTGCGATTGGAAATGCGGCACGAAACGGCGTGCTCATTAAAGGAGGAATTCACCTCGAACAGGCAGGACGACTAAAAGCCATTGCCTTTGATAAAACTGGAACGTTAACGAAAGGGAAGCCGATGGTGACAGACATTGACGTGGTTGACGGAAGTGAACAAGACGTAGCCATTATGGCGGCTCTTGAACAATATTCACAACATCCATTAGCGAAAGCGATTGTTGATTATGCGGAAGACTTATCGATACCATATCAGTCGAAGACGGTAGAAAATTTCTCTTCGATTACTGGAAAAGGAATCACCGGAAACATTGAAGGTGAAACCTTTACCATCGGTAGTCCCTCTTTTGTCTCCAACTTCTTGACAAAAGAGGTAGAAAAAACGGTGCATAAGCGGCAAAAAGAAGGAAAAACAGTCATTCTATTAGCCGATAAAAAAGCTATTCGACTAATCGTCTCAATTCAGGACCTTCCACGGGAAAACAGCGCTACTATCTTACAGCAATTGCATCAACTCGGCATCCAACATACGGTCATGTTAACAGGTGATAACCGCTTTACTGCGAACGCTGTTGGAAATCAAATGGGGTTAACGGACATTCAAAGTGAACTCCTCCCGCAAGATAAAGTAGTGGCAATGAAGCAGTTACAGCAAAAACATCAACACGTCGGCATGGTGGGAGATGGCGTAAACGATGCTCCAGCTCTTGCTGCTGCAACTGTAAGCTTTGCGATGGGAGCATCCGGTACCGACACGGCCATTGAAACGGCCGACATCGCCTTAATGGGAGATGACTTAAAGAAACTACCATTCACTGTACGACTCAGTCGAAAAGCACTGCGCATCATAAAAGAAAATGTCACTTTCTCGATTGGAATCAAGTTACTCGCCCTCTTACTCGTCATCCCGGGATGGCTTACCCTATGGATTGCCATCTTTGCGGACATGGGTGCAACCCTTCTCGTCACGCTTAATGCGTTGCGGTTGTTGAAGCTTTCGAGTGAGTGAAAACATTTGTTTAAAAAGAGCCTCCAATCTTAACAAGATTGGAGGATTTTCCATATTCATCCTAGTAATCCAATTCATAGATACCATTGACGTAAACTTTATACCTTTCAAGGGTTCCAGAGCCGCCAGACTCCTGTAGTTCCTTTGAATAACTCGTAATTCTGTAATAGGAACCCCCATCATCTGTTTCTAAGTTACCAGCCATATCATCAAATATAATGTCTTCATTTTCTTCCATATCTAATTCTTTCTTTAAATACTGAATAGCTTCTCCACCACTCGAAAGCATTATGTCTTCACTTTCTTCTTTTGTATCTCCTACATCAGTTGTCGTTTCCGTTTCTACATTTTCTTCTGGACTACTCTGATTGCTGACAGAATTCGTTTCAGTTTGCTCATCAGAACTAGTATCTACTGTTTCATTTTTACTCACATCAACACTTGATGCTTTGTCGGTATCGGAACGATGATCTCCACTTGTGGATTCATTCCCGCATGCTGAGAAAATAGCCATAAATAATACTGTAATACTTAACAACAACCAACGCTTTCTCATTCCATGAAGCTCCTTTCAGAGAGAATTATTAAATCAAATTTAGCAGAAAATGGTATTAATTTAAAGGTTTAGTGTCTAAATCAATTAAAATTTTAATTGTATCATAAATTTAAGAACCATATGTTTTATTGAATGAAAAACGGCTATTTATATGGTAAACTAACTACATTACGTACGTAAAAGGTGGTTATTACACATATGGATTATAATTTTACGTATTCTTTCCCAGCTGTAAGAGGAATACAAGCTGGACGTGAATATTATGTTGCTATGTGTCCTTTAAAGTTAATTCCTAAAATATTCTTATTTGATGAAGAGGAAATTCCAGCTGAATTTCGTTCACAAAGGTTGTTGAATCGTAAAAGAATTCCCGATATTACAGATTACATCTTAGAAAATCCAACTGATTATGTTTTCTCCGCTTTAACAGCATCTATAGATGGAGATATGAATTTCATTGCATTTGATGAAAAGACAAATCGAAATATTGGACAACTAATCGTGAGCATGGATTCTCGCTTTCTTATTAATGATGGCCAACATAGACGTGCTGCTATCGAAGAGGCTATTAATATTAACCCAGATTTAGGCAATGAGACGATTTCAGTAGTATTTTTTCATGATCAAGGCTTACAACGGAGTCAGCAACTTTTCTCAGACTTAAACAAGCATGCAGTCAATACCTCAAAATCAATCTCTATACTGTACGACTCTAGAGATGACTTATCGTTATTAACCAAAGAGATTATTCAAAATAACGAAATGCTGAGGAAATTAACAGACCTTGAAAGTTCATCTTTATCAAAATTTAGTCCTAAAATATTTACTTTGAGTACGATCTTTTCAACTAATAAAAGAATCTTAAATATAAAGAAAGGACAGTCATTCACAGATTTTGATCGTGAGTGCTTAATCAGATTTTGGGATTTATTGACAAAGTCTATTAAAGAGTGGGATTTAGTCTTACAAAAAAAAATGACAGCACATGATTTGAGAACTAATTATTTAACATCATATGGAATTGTTCTAGAAGCAATAGGTTTGATAGTACATGAGTTTTATTCCTTAAAGTCTGATGGTTGGCATGATACTATAAGAAAGTTGAGTACAATTGATTGGACAAGATCTAATAGACATTTATGGTTAAATCGTGCATTCAATCAAAATGGCAGAATTAATAAGAACATGAAGTCTATAAAACTTACTAAAAACCAAATTAAAAAAATGTTATCATTACCTCTTAGTGAAGAAGAGATTAAAATGGAAGAAGAATTTAATCTAGGGGAGTATTCATAAAATGGAATTGAATTATTTTTTAACAAGAAAAAAGGAAGATTTATATAATAGTGTGCAAGAGATCTATAAATCCGATTCTCGTCCTTGGGTTATTGGGTTTAGTGGTGGAAAAGATTCTACTGTAGTTGCTCAGGTTATTTTCTATTCTTTAATGGGATTAAGGAAAGATGAACTAACAAAACCAGTTTATATTATTTCTTCAGATACAATGGTAGAGAATCCAAAAATCATTACTTATATTAATGAACAATTATTAAAAATGAGATCTACCGCTAGGGAACTAGGATTACCCATTCATGTTGAAAAAGTAAAACCTGATGTCAAAAATTCTTTTTGGGTTAATTTAATTGGTAAAGGGTATCCAGCGCCTAGACAAAAATTTAGATGGTGTACGGATCGTTTAAAGATAGATCCTGCAAATAAGTTCATTTTAGAACGTGTTTCAGAATTTGGAGAAGCTGTTGTGGTTTTGGGGGTTAGGAAAGCAGAAAGTGCAACCCGTGCTCAAGTAATGAACACGCATAAAATAGAAGGAAAGACTTTGAGAAGACATACAAAATTACCGAACTCTTATGTTTATGCGCCGATTGAAGACTTCTCTTTGGATGATGTCTGGACATATTTGTTACAAGTTCCAAATCCGTGGGGTAGCAATAATAATGATCTTTTATCATTATATCAAGATAGTCAGTCAGGGGAATGTCCTCTAGTTATTGATCAATCTACTCCTTCTTGTGGAAACAGTCGCTTTGGGTGTTGGGTATGTACAGTAGTGCAAGAAGACAAATCGTTAAAGGGATTTATTGATAGTGGAGATGAGTGGTTAACCCCTCTAGTTGCATTCCGTGACTGGCTAGCCAATAACCGAGAAAATCCAGATAACCGTGAAAAGAAAAGGATGAATGGAGCCGTGTATTTAGTAGGAGATGAAGATAATAAAAGAAAAGGTTTAGGCCCATATACTCTTGAACATCGAAAGGAAATTTTAAGATATCTTTTAGAAACTGAAAAACAAATTCAAAATCCGGAAGACCCACAATATCAGTTAATAACAAAAGAAGAGTTGAAAGAGATTCGGAAAATCTGGTTCGAAAAAGGTGATTGGGAGGATACCTTGCCAAAAATATATGAGGAAGTCTATGAGAAAAAAATAGATTGGAATATTGAAGGACAAGAATTCTTCGAATCAGAGGATATTATTTTATTGAAGTCTTTATGTCAGGAGGAAGGACTTGAGTTTGAATTAGTTCAAAAGTTAATTAATTTAGAATTTGAACAATATGGTTTTAAACATAGACATGGAATTTATAAAGAAATAAATCGTATCTTAAATGAAGAATGGATTCATTTTGATAAGTTAAAAGGGGAAGACTATGCAGTTAAATAAATTAGTAATTCACAACTTTGGTATCTACTACGGAAGAAATGAATTTGATTTTCAAAATGAAGATGATAAAAACATTATCCTTATTGGTGGTGAAAATGGGTCAGGGAAAACTACTTTTCTTACGGCTGTTAAGGTAGCTTTATATGGTCCTCTTATTTTAGGATACAAATCTGTTAATGCAAGTTATATTGACTTTATCAGGGATAAATTTAATATATACTCTTTAGAGGATGGAGATAATTTTTCGAGTGTTGAAGTCGACTTTAGTTTAAGACAATACGGTGAACTCCATCAATATATAGTTAAACGACAATGGATATTACAAAAAGGGAATGTCAAAGAAACTGTGAACATTCTCAAAGGAAAAAAAAGTCTTAGTGATAAAGAAGTAGAAGACTTTCAGCACTTTTTACGAAGGCACTTACCTCCAACTCTATTTGATTTTTTCTTTTTTGATGGAGAGAAGGTACATCAATATGTCCTTGATCGAGCCTTTGAATCAAATATAAAAGATGCTTTCATGACATTATTTAATTTAGATTTGTTTGAAATTTTACAATCAGACTTATTAAAGTATTTGCGTCAGGAAAATATTTTTTCCAACTTAAGTGATGAAGAAAAACTATATACACAGGTTAAGTTAGACGTAACTAATCAAGAAAACTTTATTACATCATTAGAACAAAGAATATTAAAACTGAAAGAGCAATATAAGGAAAGTCAAATTAAATTGAGTGAATTAGAAAAAGAATTCACAAATCATGGTGGAATTGTTGCGAAAGAGCGAGAACATCTAAATAGAGATATTATAGAAATGGAACAGGAAAAAAAGCGACTTTCTGAGGAAATGAAAGAAATAATAGCAACTTTATTGCCTTTTACTATACAACGGAATTTACTACAAAAAGCTGTTACTCAGTTAAATCAAGAAGAAGAAGTACAACAATACGAGATTTTAAAAAATAAGCTTGGGGAACAGTTACTCCCCAATATATTTGAGGGACTTAGTAAATCATATAAAATAAAAAACGAAAACGATGAAATTGTATTAACTGAATTTGTAGACAAGTTTAAGATGTATTTATATGAGAAAATGAAACCGACGGGTATAAATATTAATCGTTTCACGTCAATTCATGAACTAACAGGAGAACAAAAGAAGACTATTGAGGAACTTTATCGGGAAGTTTCAACATTTAGAGGTCAAAATATAGTTGAAAAGTTTAATAAAATGAACGAGCTGGTCAATTTAATATACCAAAAACGAAAACAAATTGAACATAGCTTAAAAGATGATTCTTTAAAAGAGATTGTAAATAAAATGAATGAAGAAACAAAAGTTCTTGAACAGCTTAGATATGAAATTGAAGCTAATGAAGAAAAGCTTGTCCAAGCAAAGAAATTTTTAGACGATTTACTTTCTCAGTTACAAAAGGTAGAAAAACGTGTATATCAAGCAAAAAAAGATGAAAATATTTTTGGTTTAACTCAGAGACTAAACCTTGTTTTATCTAAGTATCAGCAACGACAAATAGAAAAGTACTTACAAAAGGTTGAAACATATTTCCTACAAATGTTTAATTCTCTAATGCGTAAAGGGCAATTTCTGAATAAATTTTATATAGATCCAAATACGTTTGAAATCTCTATGTTAAATCATAAGGATGCTCCAGTTTTTAAACATTCATTTTCAGCTGGAGAAACACAAATTTTTTTCCTTTCTCTCTTATGGGCGCTTTTAAAAGCAGCTAAAGCTGATATACCTTTTGTATTAGATACATTGTTTGGGAGACTTGACCATTCACATAAAGAAAATTTAATTAAGAAATTTTTACCATTTTCTGCGAAACAGGTTATTATCTTATCTACTGACACTGAGATAGATGAACAATATTATCAAGAGCTAAAGAGTCAAATTTCTAGAGAGTATGTTATTCACTTTAACCGTGAAACTAATGCAGTCGAGATTAGAAACGAATATTTTTTCCCTACCAAGGAGGTGAAATAGCTTGCAGTACCGTATCAAAACTTCGAAACAAACACAGGATATCCTAAAAGACTTACAATCTTCAACGAACCTAACTCCAAATATTTTGGGGAGACTGGCTATTTCGCTCTCGCTTTTATTGGATGAACCTATTGAACAGTTTGAGTCTGATACGAATGGCTTGGAGTTTAACAGAAATACACTAACGGGTAATCAAGATGTAGTATTTAAAGTATTAATTGCACAGCAGTTAGGAAGAAATATTACTGATGAAGAATATTTTCCTACACTGATCAAAAAACATTTGGATCGTGGAGCTAAGCTACTATTGAATGAATATCGGTATGCAGGGAATTATGAGAAATTTATAAAGTCTCTCGCTACTTTTGAAATGGAGATGGTTCAATGATTTACTTAGATAGTAGTGCTACAAATCCGGTTGACCCACGAGTAAAGGAGTCAATGTGGCCATTCCTGGAAGAAGAATTCGGGAATCCTTCCAGTAAATATTATACATTGGCTGAAAATGCAAAAAATGCAGTGCAAAATGCACGGGAACAAGTGGCTTTGCTCTTAAATTGCTTAGCGGATGAATTGATTTTTACTAGCTGTGCTACTGAGAGTAATAATTTTGTTTTAAAAGGTATAGCACACTATTACAGGGATCGAGGAAAGCATATTATTACAACTAAAGTAGAACATAAATCAGTTTTAGAAACATGTGAATTTCTTGAAGGTGAAGGATACGAAGTCACGTATTTAAATGTGAATGAGTATGGAAGAGTGGAAGAATCAGAATTATTAAATGCACTAAGGCAAGACACAATCTTAGTTTCTATCATATGGGGAAATAATGAAATTGGAACTATCAATCATATAGAAGAACTTGCCAAAAGTGTAAAAGGAAAAAATAAAGATATTTTCTTTCATAGTGATGCTACACAGGTTATAGGTAAAGTCAAGGTAGATCTTAACAGTGTTCCTATTGACTTTTTATCTCTTTCTGGTCATAAAATGTATGGTCCAAAAGGGATAGGTGCTTGTTTTATTAGAAAGCGAGAATTAGGGCTTCGGACGCGTATTACGCCACTATTGCATGGTGGAAGTCAAGAAGATGGATATCGATCGGGCACATTAAGTGTTCATAATATTGTAGGATTGGGAAAAGCTGCAGAGATAGCAAGAGAAGAATTTGATTCTCATGTACACCACTTAAAAGAACTTGAGAAGATTTTTCTTGATGAGTTAGAAAAGAGTATTCCTTCAGCAATCATTAATGGAGATATGAAGAAGAAAATTCCAGGTATTATAAATATTACGATTCCCGGGGTGAATAATGAACTAATTATTAGGAGTCTAAAAGATAAATTCGCAATTTCTACAGGGTCTGCATGCTCAATAAACGAGCCATCATATGTTCTCTCAGCAATCGGATTGAATAGTTTTATGATTAGAAATTCATTTAGAATATCTTTAAATAAGTTTATAGACAAAAATGACGTAAAAGAATTCATTAAAAATTTAAACATATCAGTAAGAGCATACAGTATTTAGATAATATTTAAATACTTTAGTTGCAATCCTCGTTACACCAAACATTTGTTGACTAATAACAAAATTAATCTTGTGAGGGGGGCTTATAATTTTGATATTCATATCTATATATTTGTAAAGAAATCCAAATTAGGGATTAAAAAATAAAAGATAAGACCTAAAGAGAGATGTGAAGCAGCATCTTCTTTAGGTCTTGCTTATATCAGTGCACAAATATCACTTTTCCTCAAACCCTTTATAAAGGTAACATCATTAAATGTTGGATAAAACACTCAAGAAAATCCATGTTTTTCCATTAAATAAAAAAGATAATTATCTGCACTTGATAACTCTTGAATTTCTGAAAACATTATCTTAAGCCCATGTTCTACAAATAAGAGAATATATTTTTCAAATTCATAATTATCAACTTTTCGCTGTAGTCTTTCAATAATTAAATGTTTAGCTAAGAGTAACTCGTCTCCTTTAGCTATTACAGAAATAGGGAATTCAAATTTGGATAGTTCTTTTTTTTCTTCAGTAGGAAGAGTGTTGGCTACTATTCCTTTCGAGAATGCAATTTTTAAGGCGTCTGGACGGTCACTTCTTTCCATTTCTAGTTCTGCCATAATAGTTTCTAAATAGTTATAGCCTTCTTGTGATAATTTTACACCTGCCATGTTGTCCACTCCTGTTCAAAGAAATACCCTTCATCAATTTTTGTGCATTTGTCCTCCTCGTCAAATTGCAAGATATATTCTTTTTCTATAAAAGGACAAAGTTGTTGATAGAAATCTTTTGTGATTTCTGTATCAGTTGATAAGATTACAACTTGTTCACTCAGTTTAGTGAAATAGTGATTCACTAGATTAGAGCGATGAATACTATCTAAACGAGCTAAAGGAGTATCAATGACAAATGGGAACTTTGATCCAGATACTTTAGTTAATGCCCAAATCATTGCGAGAGCGATCAGTTGTTTTTCTCCTTCTGAACGTGACATTAAATCAATAGGTTGACCAAGTTGATTAAAAATTGTTAGTGTGAATTTCTCGGGATGAAATTCTACACGTTGAAAATCATCTTTTCTAAATAATTGATTTAAAATATTTTCTATTTCAGTTTTTAGTTGACGTGCTTTTAATACTGTTACTTGATCGATAAATTCTTTAGTGACATTGTGCATCTTTTCTAACAGTGTCATTTTTTCTTCGAGTGGTCCTAACTTTGCCAAGCTTTTTTGTTTAGATTGGATATCTCGATTAAGTTCGAATTTTTTATTCCTTAAGTCATTGACTTTTGAAAAATAATTTCGTTTTTGTCCTCTTAGGTCACCTAGTTCTTGATTAAGTTCAGAAATTTCTTTATCTAATTTTGATGTATCAATTTCCTCAGGAGCATCTTCTAGTTGCTCATAATATCTTTTTAATAAGTTTTCGGTATTTTGTTTTTCGTTAATTAAAGTTTTTAAGTTTGTTGACCTTGTTTCAGGGTAATATAGTAACTTTTGTAAATCGCCTTGTGAAAGGTCATGCAATATTTCCATTTGTTCTGAAATAACATTTTGTTGAATGTCATTTATTTTTGCCCATATTTTCCTACCATGTTCTCTCAACTCGTTTTTCTGTTTATCAGTCAACATTGGAGAGGTTAATGTACTTAGTAGTTCGTTTATAAAATCTTCATATGGTGCAAATTTAGCATCTTCCCTCATTTTTGCATCGATATATCTGCGCTCATCTTTAATTCTTGTTTTTAATCTTTTGATGTAGGGAGACAAAATGAATTTTTGTAACTGGTCTGATTTTGCAGCTTTTAATCCTTTCTGAACTTCTTTTAACTTTTGCTCTTTTTCACCAATAACTTTGCTGAGATTTTGTTTAGTTAAGCTATTTTTAGCGATGAGCTGACGGCGTTCTTGTTGCTTGTTTTGTTCCTTATTGCTTAAGATTTCTATTCTATCAACAACATGCTTAAATTTATTTTCATATTCCTCTAATTCAGCAGTGACGAAGTCTAATTTTTTAAATAACTCATCCACATCTTTGTTAGTAGCTTTGGTTTTAATTTCCTTTGTTAAGTCATTGTGAATTTTATCTATATCTTTTAATAGCTGATTATATAGTTCCAGAGATACGACTTTTTGAATAGCTCGTATAGTTTCATCCTTGTCTTGTTCTCCGACTAGATCACGGATTTTTTCTGCATCAAAAATAAAAAACTGTGCAACGTCTAATGGAATACGACCATCGATAAAATCATAAAACTCTTCAGTAGATAGTTGGATTTCACGTTCCTTTTTAAGTTCTTCATCTAATTTATAGACTTTTCTAAACTCTTCATGGTGACCGTCAACAAATGTTACTTCAATAGCATAGGACCCTGTATCATCTGTAAAAGCTAGTTCAATAGCCCCTTCTTTTCCACCTTCCCGAACATGCTTGAAATTTACGGAATTACTAATGTATTCTCCATACTCTTTGTGATTTTTAAAACTACGGTGTCCAAATAGACATACATATATTGAATTTATTAAAGATGTTTTTCCGTGGCCGTTTAGCCCACCTACTAATATAATATTTTTACTATGTACGCTTGAATCCACTTTGTTTTTATCTCGAAAATAAAGAGTCTGTTTTCCATAATAAGGACGGTAATTATTGAAATGAATGTATTCAAAAATCATAATGCAGCAAGTCCCTTCTATTATTTTAAAGTCCACATATCGATAAGCTCTTTCATATCTTTAAAAATACCAGCACGTCTCCCCATATTTTTGTTGGCGTAATGTTTCTCAATTTCTAGCAGTTTATTAAAGAATTTAGGGTTTAAGTCATGCTTTCGACAAATATGTTCAATGAGTTCTTTTTCTTCTTCAGTGTGCATATCAATCACCTAACCTTAAGACAATTTCCTTTTGGAATAATATAGTATAATTGTATTATAATATAGTGGTTAGATAAATGTTAATAGGAGGAATTGTATTGGAAATATTATGTACTCCTAATACTAAGGACGTAGAAGAGTATTTAGCAGAACAATATCATAATAACAAAAAGATTCTTCACATTGTTCCTACAATGATTTTATATAAGAGGAGATCTAATTTTTATAAAGCTATATTGCGGAATCAAAACATAGTATTTTCGACAGATCAAAGAATTAGTGATAGAGAACTTTCAAAAATTTTTATTAAGCATAATATATATCTTTTTGAGTTAAATCGCTTTCTAGAATACATGGCATTTAACAGTGGTTATAAAGTATTAACAAAAAGTGAATCCGCCATTGTCTTGGAAAGAGTTATGAAACAAAATTCTGTAACAGCACATTCAACATGGTATACACTTCTGTCAGACATTCATGAAACATTTCAATCCTTTACATTGTCTGGTGTTTCCATTAAAGAATTATATAAGTGTTCCTCTAATGATTCGTGGGTGGCATTGATAGGTCTATACGATTTATATTTGCAAGAACTACAGTCTTTAAACCACTTAGATTTTGGATTAGCATGTAATCAATTATTGGAAAATGAACCTTTTTCAGACTTTGATAAAGTATACATTGACGGAGCCTTTTTACCGATACGTCCTTCTCTTCATAGACTAATTAACAAGTTGGAGGGAAGAGGGAGTGATGTTACCTTTTTTATACCAGTTGATCTTGATCAGGCTGATAATCCAGTTTTTAGAGTCTTAAGAAAGACATATGAACCTTATGCTTCAATTAAAAAATGGAAAAGTATTAAAAGTAATGTTCAACAACATAACGTTGTACAAAAATTGGCTAGAAATATTTTTAGTGACTCAAATATACAAATAGATGATCATTCGGTAGAATTTGTTGAGTTTGAAACGGTAGAAGATGAAATGAGAGCTATTGTTGCTAGGATCGCTACACTTATTAAACAGGGGTTAGTTAAGGCAAATAAGGTTGCAATTGTAACTCCAAAGGCAATGGAGATGAGACCGATGGTCAGAGAGTTAGCTGAGTTTTACAATGTTCAAGTTGAAATACCGGAACGACCACTAATTCAACTACCATTTGGAAAATTAATTTATTTTCTTTATAAAATTAATGTGGATGAAAAAATCTCGGTCTTCGGAGAAAGTGATCATTATATAGACTGTGAAATGGTTATAGATATATTGCATCTCAATCTATTACATGGTTCAGAAGGATTGACACTAACACTTGAACAGCTTAAGGGATTCTTTGAAGATTGTACAACCTTTAATCAGTGGTATAATCAGATCACTTCAATAAAAAAGGCGAAATCTAAAATAAATGAATCTTTTCAATATCATCCTTTATATTATGTTTCTGAAGAAGAGCTTAATTCTCTAGAATGTTTTATAATTAATATAGAAAACTTGTCAAAACAACTTATAAATACAGAAAGAAAGACATTTGAAGAACATCTTAATTTCTTAATAAATACACTAAAGTCAGAAAGGACATTGTCAGAGTTAGATGGGGACACCGAATGTCGTTTAAGGGATATAATTGACTCTGTAGGGAAACATCAAAATATCAAAATTGAAATACAGGAATTTGCTACTCGAATACAGACGATATTTCAAGACGATTATAAGGAAGAGCTAGTTCTTCCTTTAAATCAAGTTAAAATCACTGTTACAGGACCTAATAACGTTGAGTACCAAGAATATGATTATATTTATTTAACTAGGTTTACTCAAAAATTTTTCCCTGAAAATATTATGTATAAGTGGCCTATGAATATAGACATTGAGTATGAAATTTTGAAAAGATGTACAAAAATTGACGGAAAGAACTCTAACTTTTTATATAAATATTATTTAGACAGGTCGTTATACTATATGTTTGTGGTAATTAATGCAGCTAACAAAAAGTTAACGATTTCTTACTCAAGATTACATGAAGGTATTAATCAATCCCCTGCTCACTATTTACATGATATTGTAAAAGTATTTGGTATTGAAGAAAGTATTGATAGTGAAAAATTGGAGGAAATATTAAAAAATTCTAAACTATTGTTGAGTGCTTCTCCAAAACCAATAACTGAATTAACTTATCCCGAAAATCAAATGAACTTCTCTAAAATTAAAGAGAACAGTGTAATTACTATAGAAGACATAGCAGTTTATGAGTATTGCCCTCGACGTTTTTATTATGAGAAACAATACCCGGAAAAAAAGGCATATACAAATATCTTTCAGCTTCAAAATTATGCATCTTCTTGTTTGTATGAAGAATCGGTAAAAATTTTAGTTGGGAAGTTTCCAAAAATCTCTAAAAATAATAAGAAAGTTGTAATGATTTCAATTGGAGGAATTTTAACGGAGGCGAAAGAGAAAATACAGCCATTATTTCCACTGGGAAATAGGTACTGGGAAGATATAATCATTCGTACAAGATTTCACATAGAATCACTTATAAATAGAATTCTTAGTGTAAATGAACATAAAAATGCTGCACTTAGTTTGACGGAACAAAAGGCTGAAAAGGAGATCGGAGGGTATGTATTCTATGGTGAAAGGCAATTAAAAGTAAAATACCCTACAGTTACAAATTATTATTCGATTTCGAATCTTAAAGATTTACTATCTTTCAGTGTAAAAGGAAAAGATGAAGATGATCAGACTCATTTAAAGTATGTAAAAAATACTTATTTAGACTTGTTAAGAGGGTTTTGTTACGGAAATGATGACGTATATAGAAAGTTAACAACATATGCAGAAAAAATAAACAAGCAGCAATTTGATAAAAGGTCAGGCGGACATTGTTATTATTGTACCTTCAGGCAGGTTTGTATGGAAAAGGAGATTCATCAAGATGAAGTTAACAGATGAACAGTTAGATGTAATAAGATGTAATGATAGAAAGATTCTTGTTAAAGCTGGAGCTGGTACAGGAAAAACTGAAATATTAACACGGAGAATAATTAGGTTAATTGAGGAAGACCTGGATCTGTCTATTAAGGATATGGCCATTATCACTTTCACGAATAAGGCCACAGAAGAATTACAATCAAGACTAAAAAGGGCTTTCTACACAAGATGGAAAGAAGAAGAAGATCCTAACATTAAAAATAGGTTTCGTTACGAACTTGAGTCACTTAACTCTGCACAAATATCAACTATTCATAAATTTTGTAATTCTGTTTTGGAAACGTTAGGACCATATTACGATAAAGATGTATCTTACTCACCTGCATATAAAGTACGATCAGATCAATTAGTTAAGACAATAGATTTAACAATTGAAGAGTGGATAAAAAGTAAAATGAGCGATGGCAAAGAAATTGAACATCTGAAATTTTTACCAGTTCATCGTCTTAAGGAGATTGTCAATAATGCGTATACAATGATTCGAACTAAAGGATTTAATTTGGATGATATCGTAAAAGGAACTTTTAAGAATGCACTTCTTGAAATGGAGACTTCAAAGAAAAAATTAAAAACAGAATTAGCAGAGTTAATAAAGGCAGTTTCAATAAATCATAAGAAATTTAAATATGGTAGGTTAGATGTTGAGGATCTTTTGGAGTACTGTTCTAAAGTTCTGGAGAGAAGGCCCGACTTATGTAAAATGATTCAAATGAAATACAAGCATTTATTTATAGATGAATTTCAAGATACTTCATTGTATCAATCAGAAATAGTTAAGAAAATATGTGACGACTCCCCTGAAAGCCCTAACTTATTTGTAGTAGGGGACGTAAAGCAGTCTATTTACGAATTTAGAGGGGCTAATACAGAAGCTTATAATAAAATTGAAAAATGGATTCATCTTAATGGAACGGTATTAACGTTAACCACTAACTGGCGTTCTACCCCTGAAGTGGTTCACTATGTGAATTTTGTTTTTGATAGGATAAAAGATAATAAGAAATATCAATTCAAACGTGAGTCTTTGAAGCCTAAGGAGGAAAAGAAAAATATTGACTTAACAAAGGCCTATGAGTGGTTATTGAATGAAGAGAATGAGACTCAAGGTGAGATAATTGCAAAATATCTTAAGAATGAAATTAAACAGGGGGTACCTGCGAAAAATTTCACAATTTTAGTTAGAAAAAATTATGAACTAAATTTGTTAGCGGACTATCTTAGTAAGCACTTCATTCCTTTTACAATTCTAGATAGTGGAAATTTTTATAATCAATTAGAAATTGTTGATACTTATCGAGTATTAAAATCTATATTAAATAGAGGTGACCTTGTTTCAGTACAAGAGGCAAAATCAACTATTTTCTTTCGAAACCAGGAAGAGCTATTTGACTCTTTAATATATCAAATAAAAGAAAATAAATTAATATTTAGATTGACACCATCTCAACTTCTTGATTTTGTTTATTCAAAAACAAATATATATAATCGATGTACAAGTCAAGTCAGAGCTAATTTAAATAAACTAAAAGAAATTACAAGAAGTCTAGTCAAAAACGAAAATCTTTCTCTGTATCAATACATAAATTGGCTGTCCAGTATGATAGCAGGAAATGTAGAAGAACCTTTAGCAGATTCAGTAAGTTTTGATAGAGATGGTGTTCAGTTAATGACAATTCATAAATCAAAAGGACTGGAATTTCCGGTTGTAATCTTGCCTAATTTAGATCAATCAATTAGTGATAATTCTCTATATCCTGAGATATCTATTAATTTACCTAGGTTGTCAATGGAATTTAATTATAAAAAGTACTATGAAAATAAAACAGCTATTCAATCAACGTTTTATGATGAGACAATCGATACCACTCAGTTTAATGTGTATTCAGAAGAGTTAAGGGTCCTTTATGTTGCGTTAACTAGGGCAAAAAACAAGCTTGTTTTATGTGGTAGTAAAAAATGTAAAAAAGAAAAGATATGTTATCAAAACTGGATAAAAAAAGATTAGGTACTTGATAGGTCCCCTTATAGTAGACAGAAAAAAGAAATCTCACTAACCTTTCTACTATGGAGGGGATTTTTCTATGGGGACAAATTGAAGAACAAATGATTTAACATTTAACAATAAAGCAGTGGATATGTATAAGAAATAAGGAATAGGATACTATACCGTAGCTGAAAAATTAAGCATTCATTATTCGAAGGTTCGTTGTTAAGTAAAACACTTCGAAAATGAGGGAATGAAGGGGCTCGAAGAAAAACGGAAAAGGCAAAAGGGCCTAAGAAAGGACGTCCGCGTATTCTACCCGAAAATCCAGTAGGGAAGATTAAGCGTCTTGAAGCAGAAGTATCCTTAGTGGATACTATAAGTGGTTAAGCGACAGAAAAACATCAAAGAATCAGTTGGAGGACGAACAACTAAAGAATAAAATCTTGGAATGACATCAAAAAGTAAGAGGAATATATAGGTATCCTAGAATAAAAGTTTGGGTATTTAATTTTTAATAAGAAATACTCTATGTATCCGTGATAAAAGACCTTTACAACAATAAAATTGTGGCATATTACATAAGTGTAAGAAACGTTCTAAAGCTGGTTATGGATAAGGTGAAAAAGGTAATAAAAAAAACGGAATGTATATGGAGTCTTCCTACACCGTGATCAAGGGTTCCAGTATACATCCCGTCAATAATAGGCAATTGTTTAAATAGTGCGATTATGGATAACTTTCCCATCTGCTATAAGGCGGAGTGCTTTAATCTATACACTTTCCGTACAGTCGAAGAAGTAAAAAATGACGTTAAAAAATATATAGGATTTTATAAACATCTACAATTCTAAGAAAAGTTAAAAAAACCTAATCCCTTACCATTATGGGACTCAGGTTGCATAAATATTCTTTTTTATTCCTGTCTACTTGACAGGAGTCATTTCAACCCCCTATTCTAATTTTTAATGATTAATTAAATCATTGCTTGATAGGGTAACAAAATGACAATCTTTAGATTTATTTAAAAGTGGAAAAACTATATTATCTAATACATCGTTTTGTATATTGTTGAAATCAATCATAAACACTTTTTTTGTATTAACATTAATTTGTGTAAGCTTTTCATAAGGATATAAGCGTATTCTGTTCTTTGAATCTTTGTTATGTGAAGTAGATAAATTCTTACTAGATAATAGTTCAATTAGTAGATCTAAATATTTTTTTGAACTAGGAATTGATGGCCTTCTAGGGTTATAGACAATGATAATATCTTCTAATGATTTTTGATAGAAATTAATATAATGTGCAATAGAATCAGTAACATAAATTAGTTCATCCACATAATTGTTAAAAGACTTTATGACGAAGTCATTTAAAACCTCCTTTGGGTTGTTTTTATAAGTATTACTAGTTTGTTCTGTATAATATTGAAATGAAGGATATAAGGAAAAGATAACATCCCCAAGTTCTTTTTCAGATAAAGGTTTAGGAGGAAACAATCTATTAAAACTTGACAATAATTTCTCAATAAATGAATCCATATTAACTGAATCTTCTTTACTTAATAGGATTTTTTCAGGAATTAAAGATTGAATATTTAACAACAATAAGTCTTTTGAACTTAAATTTGGAAAGCAGCATAAACAAGATATAGGGAATTTTAATCTCCCTTTAAATTTACCTTCTTTGATTCTAAGCGATTCATTTTTAGCTAGTAAGTTATAGGTTTCGTTTCGATAATGTGTTACTTGCTGTAAAGGAGATTTAACAGTTTTTGTATAACCTTGCCAGTTAAGTTTCCATGTAAAAGGATTAGTACTTTGAATAGTTGATTTAGTATAATCTTTTATTTCAATAACTGTCAGACCGTACCTAGGATGAAATAAGATAAAGTCTGGATTTAATCCGTTTATATTTGGTTCATAAAAGACATGCCATACATCAGGTAAATTTAATAATATTTTTAAAAATATATGTTTTTCTCCGTTTGTGTTGAAATTTGGATTTTCGGGATAAATTATTGCCATCATAAAACACCAACTTTTTGATTTATTTAACATTCTTAAAGAGATTATTTTTTATAATAACATAATCTTCAATGAATACTGCACTAAAAGTTATCATAGTAAAAACAGAATGTCTAAACCATTTCCATTGTCGATCGTGATGAAAAATACATCGGTTATTTTCAAAGAGATTGTTGAACACTTAAAAAGCTAACTGCATCAACTCTCATTCCGTGAGATTATCCGAGTTAATACGATATAATAAAAACAAACACCCCTACATAGAAAAGAGGTTCATAATGAGCAACCAAGTGGAGATGAAAAATTGGAAGCAGTTAGTGCGCTTGTTACGCTCTCTCAATCCGCCAAAGCGGTTGTTTGGTGTGGCGTTGGTTTTAAGTTTGATTACGACGTTGGCGAGTTTGGCCATTCCGCTTTTGGCGAGTCGTTTTATTGATGAGTTTTCGTTGGAAGCATTAAATGCGACGTTGATTAGTTGGATTGTTGTGGCGTTTTTGCTTCAGGCAGTTGCTGGTGGAGTTTCGGTTTATTTGTTAGCGAAGGTCGGCCAGCATTTTATTGCGTCGCTTCGAGAGAAGTTGTGGAAGAAGTTGCTTGTGTTGCCGGTTTCGTATTATGACGAGCATGAGACGGGCGATTCGGTGAGTCGGATGACGAATGATACGGCGATTGTGAAAAATTTGATTACCGAACATTTGACTGGATTTATTACGGGGATTATTTCAGTTATCGGTGCGATTATCGTGTTGTTTTATTTAGATTGGCCGTTGACGCTCGTGATGTTTTCCATAATTCCGTTATCGTTATTGATTTTGTTGCCGATTGGTCGAAAGATGGCGTCTATTTCCCGAGGGCTACAAGGGGAAACAGCTTCTTTTTCCGCCAATTTAACACGAGTTCTGTCGGAGATTCGTTTAGTGAAAGCTTCGAATGCTGAAGGTGTGGAATGGAGGAAAGGGAAGGATGGAATTCAGCGATTATACAAGTATGGGTTAAAAGAAGGTGTCATTCAAGCGATTCTTTCCCCTCTTGTTTCTTCACTTATTATTGTAGTGCTCGTTCTCATCATTGGGTTTGGTGGGATTCGGGTGACGTCGGGCGCGATGACGGCTGGTGAACTCGTCGCCTTTTTCATCTACCTGTTTCAAATTATTATGCCGATTACGCAAATTGTCGTGTTCTTCACCCAGTTTCAAAAGACGATTGGCGCGACGGAGAAAATCTTGTCCATTCTTGAATTAGAAGAGGAGCAACTTGATCACGGTAAGGAGGCAACGATTGAAGGTGCTGATATTCAGTTTCAACACGTGACGTTTGCTTACGGTGAGGAAAAGGTCTTAAAGGATGTTTCGTTTTCAGCTGAAAGTGGAAAAGTGACCGCCATTATTGGACCAAGCGGAAGCGGGAAGACGACGATGTTCTCGCTGATTGAGCGGTTTTATCATCCGTCAGCTGGACAAATTGTATTAGGGAATCATCCGATATCTGTGTATTCGTTAGCCTCGTGGCGTAAAAAAATCGGATACGTGTCACAGGATAGCCCAATTTACGCTGGTACGATCTTCGATAATATTACATACGGTCTCGAACGCAGCGTATCGATGGAAGAAGTGGAGGAAGCGGCGAAGATGGCGTTTGCTCATCCGTTTATATCCGAGCTTCCAAATGGCTACGATACCGAAGTAGGAGAGCGTGGAATTAAATTATCTGGCGGACAACGGCAGCGCATTGCGATTGCTCGAGCCATTTTACGTCAGCCTGAACTCTTATTATTAGACGAAGCGACCTCCAACTTAGATAGCCAGTCTGAAACGCTTGTCCAACAAGCGTTAAAAGAGCTGATGAAAGGTCGAACAACTCTTGTCATCGCGCATCGTCTTTCAACCATCATTGATGCGGATAACATCGTCTTTTTAGAAAAAGGAAAGGTGACCGGTATTGGAACGCACGCGCAATTAATGGATGAACATCCATTGTACCGTGACTTTGTTCAGCAGCAATTAATGCTTCAAAAGTAGTTTAGGAAAAATGTGCTTCACTCCAAATTGATGGAAGTGGGCACATTTTTCGTTTGTAAAAAGGAGTTTGCGACCTTGCCGAATGGTGTGCGTAATAGAGGTGGTTTGGCTCGCATAACCGTCCTACGAGAAGTAAGCTTATCAAGACCAAAAGCGCTTAAAGTCAGGTGACAATATGTATCCATTCAATCCTATTGAATGAATACGGCCAAGAAACAACATTTTCGAATATAATTATTTACTTATATAAGCATTCCGTTATATAATGTTCGAGGAGTGAGAAGGAGGGGTTTTGGAATGCTCGAGATGGAGAAAGCAGCTGTACTATTAAAACTACTAGGTGATAAAACAAGATTATCTATGCTTAAGCTAATTGAACATAGTGAGTGCTGTGTTTGCGAGTTTGTGGAAATTTTTCAAATGAGTCAGCCGGCCGTTAGTCAGCATTTGCGTAAATTAAAGGATGCTGGCTTGATTAAGGAAAATCGAAAAAGAAACTGGGTTTTTTATTCCTTGAATGAGGAGTATGAGTATTATTCGTTTATTCAAACGATCTTACAACAGCTCCCAGATCAAAGAGAGCATATTATTCGCTTAGAGGAACAAGGTATGCGAATTATATGTGATTAGAAGGAGGATGTTCATTGACTTCGTTAGTTTTAGCATCACTGATCTTCCTTGTCACACTCGTCTTTGTTATATGGCAACCGAAGAACTTGTCAATTGGTTGGTCTGCATCAGCAGGAGCTATCCTAGCCTTACTTGTTGGTGTGGTAGACTTTCAAGATGTCATTGAGGTGACAGGAATTGTTTGGAATGCTACGTTAACTTTTATTGCCGTCATTATTATTTCATTAATCTTAGATGAAATCGGCTTCTTTGAGTGGTCTGCGTTACATATGGCGCGCGCTGCAAAAGGGAATGGGCTTCACATGTTTATTTATGTGACACTACTTGGAGCGGTCGTTGCAGCATTTTTTGCCAACGATGGAGCAGCCCTGATTTTAACGCCGATTGTACTTGCGATGGTTCGAGCGTTAAAGTTCGATGAAAGAAATGTATTCCCGTTTATCATCGCAAGTGGTTTTATTGCGGATACGACATCACTTCCACTTGTCGTGAGTAACCTTGTGAATATCGTTTCCGCAGACTTTTTCGGCATTGGCTTTGCTGAGTATGCTTCGCGCATGATTGTGCCGAACCTTTTTTCTCTCGCTAGTAGTATTTTAGTTCTGTACTTGTTTTTCCGAAAGGCGATTCCGACTTCTTATTCACTAGAGGATGTGAAGGAACCGAAATCAGCCATTAAAGATGAGACGATGTTCCGCTTATCATGGTTAGTATTAGCGGTGTTATTAGTCGGATACTTCGTCGGCGAAGCGATTCAAGTTCCCGTTTCGATTATTGCGAGTATTGTCGCCCTCTTCTTCTTATTAATGGCGCGTCGAAGCTCCGTTGTCCATACGAAGCAAGTCGTGAAAAATGCACCGTGGGCTATCGTATTTTTCTCAATCGGGATGTACGTTGTCGTATATGGATTGCGAAATGTTGGGTTAACGGATGTGTTAGCGACTGTAATTCAACTTTCTACTGAGCAAGGGTTATATGTTGCAACGTTAACGATGGGTGGATTGGCGGCATTCTTGTCTTCCATTATGAACAATATGCCGACTGTCATGATTGACGCGTTAGCGATTGAAGCAACGAATGCAACAGGCACGATGAAAGAAGCGTTAATTTATGCGAATGTCATCGGGTCTGATTTAGGGCCAAAAATTACCCCAATCGGTTCATTAGCAACCCTTTTATGGCTACACGTTTTATCCTTAAAAGGTGTGAAAATCTCTTGGGGAACGTATTTCAAAACAGGGATTGTCTTAACGATTCCAACACTGTTCCTGACTTTAACAGGTCTTTATATTTGGTTAATGATTATTTCATAATACATTTTAGGAGATGACAATCATGATGAAAAAAACAATCTACTTCTTATGCACAGGAAACTCTTGCCGTAGCCAAATGGCAGAAGGTTGGGCGAAAAAGTACTTAGCAGACAAATGGAATGTGTACAGTGCAGGTATTGAAGCACACGGAGTAAATCCGAAAGCTGTAGAAGCGATGAAAGAGGTTGGCGTAGATATTTCAAATCAGACATCTGATACAATTGACCAAGAAATTTTAGCAAACGCTGATTTAGTTGTTACGCTTTGCGGTCACGCGGCAGATGTTTGCCCAACAACACCTCCAACGGTTAAACGTGTTCACTGGGGCTTTGATGATCCAGCGAAAGCAACTGGAACAGATGAGGAAGTTTGGGCATTTTTCCAACGTGTTCGTGATGAAATCGGTGAACGCATTAAGCGCTTTGCTGAAACAGGTGAATAATAAAATTGAGGACTCTGACCTTATTTGGTCGGAGTCTTTTTGTGTATTTATGGTTTGTATTACATATTGTGGGAGGATAAAATAATGGTAAGGCGGGAGGGAAATTTATGCGAAGAATAATAAAAGATTTGATGATTATAAATGTATTTATAGGATCCTTAATGATTTGTCATGCTTATGCTTTCTTTGGACTTGTTGAGGCATACCAATTTCTCATTGCATCTCTCTTTACCGCATGGTTATTGTTATATGCTAACGACTTAATGGAAAATGAAAAAGCAGATGGACCTGAAGTGACCCCTGTCAAGTAGACAGGAATAAAAAAGCACATTTAAGCAACCTGAGTCCTATATTCATAAGGACTCAGGTTGTTTAATTTTTTTTGAAACCGTTGGTGGTTATAAAAACGGATATAT